>JBAXWR010000351.1:0-6917 GCA_037128295.1 Mariniphaga sp. | reverse complement strand
ACTGCAACAACGGGTGATGTGACCCCAGGTTACTATTACAATTCAGGAACATCAGTCTCTCCGGTTTGGACAAAACTTTCAAATACCCCTGGCACCAATCTGGGAGATATGCAATACTGGAACGGTACGGCCTGGGTAGTAGTACCTGTAGGGCAACCTGGCCAGTTCTTGCAGCTTATGGCAACAAGCATACCAACATGGTCTGGTGCTGCCTTTCCTACACTAACTACAACTGTTGCAACCTCCATAACAGAAACTGCAGCAACAAGTGGCGGAAATATTATCTCAGATGGTGGGCAACTGTTACCGCACGTGGTGTGTGCTGGGGTACATCCGTAAATCCAACAACTGCCAATTCAAAAACCTCTGATGGTATTGGTATTGGCACTTTTACAAGCAACCTTAAAGGACTTACAGAAAATACCACATATTATGAAAGGGCTTATGCCATAAATAGTTCTGGGACTGGTTATGGGAATGAAATCACGTTTAAAACAGTTGTTGGAAATACCACTGTTACCGACATTGATGGTAACGTTTACAATATAGTTACAATAGGCACACAAACCTGGATGGCCGAAAACCTCAAAACCACCAAATACCGCAATGGTGAAACTATAGCCAATGTAACTGACGGTGCTGCCTGGGCAGCTCTATCTACAGGTGCTTATTGCTGTTACAACAACGATGTGGCAAATAAAGCCGTTTACGGAGGCTTATACAATTGGTACGCAGTTGCCGACGCCCGCAATATTGCACCCTCAGGGTGGCACGTTCCAACCGATAGTGAATGGACTACACTAACCACTTATCTTGGTAGTGAAAGTATTGCAGGGGGCAAACTAAAAGAAACAGGCACAGCGCATTGGTACAGCCCCAATGTCGGCGCAACCAACGCAAGTGGTTTTACAGCCCTTCCGGGTGGCGGCCGCCTCTACAACGATGGTACGTTCCACGGTGTTGGCGGCAACGGCTACTGGTGGAGCAGTACGGAGGGCGATGCAATATTCGCCTGGGGCCGCTACTTCGGCTACGGCAGCGCCCATGCCTACCTCGACTACGACTACAAACAGTACGGCTTCTCGGTCAGATGCATTCAGGATTAATTGTGCCAGGAAACGCGGAACGAGTTTCTTTACGTTTTGTGTATGCTGTTTTCAAGATGGTGGGATGCAACGGTTTGCTTTGTTTGGCAAGGAACGAGCTGTACCAGATATACAGAGGCCTCACAACAAAATGGGCAAAGTGACAGTTGCAGAAATGGGCCACCGACAGGGAGTATCAGGAAGCAAATAAGGTTTTGGTCGGGGGGCAAACGATGGCTATTAAGGATGGAAAAATGGAAAATAAGGTTTGAACGCATAATAGCTTGATGTCGAACAAGAAAAACAAACTTTAGGATGCAGTGTCCCGGTGACTTTGAGCAACTGCCCACACGAAGATTGGCCGATCCAGTCACCCGGACACTAAATCAAAATTCTCACTATTTTTTTGTGGAAATTGTGATATAAAGTTTTTTCAATAGATCCAACCTTATTTTTTCCATAATCTTAACGTTAAAAGCTTGATGTCGAAAAGTTGACACAACCTTATTTATGATATCACTGAATTCAAATAAATTATACGTCCTTCTTATTTTTCAATAAATCGACTGTATTGCGGCGCAGAAAACATTTGATCTTTTACGAATTTTGTAGTTGCGCCGCCAGAATTATGATGACCATTTTTCTACAATAATGTAAGTTCTACGAGGTATTTATCTTGCTGGCCGATAAATTTCTACAATACCGTAACCTCTACGATGTATAGATTACCTGCTGGCAAGAAATCAGGTATTTCATACCAATAATTATTTGTTGTCAGATGGTCATTACCACTTCGGTTATAACCGATTTCCTTTACTGCGATTTTTAAAATGTGAAAGACAAATCATGTTTTTTGCACGATCTATGCCTCGTAGAGGTTAAAGTATTGTAGAACAAAATGATAGATTTAATCTGGTGCAATCACATATTCCAATTGAAAATCTCAGCTTGTCTGCGCCACATAACGAAACCTTTTACAGCGTGACTATTCATAATCTCCATTTGTTGGTTTTTGACCGCCATTGTATTTATTTTGACGGATTATAATCTTATCCTTTACCATCCAAAATTTTATTTCTACATTTGGGGAAATTACCTGAATTATTTATTGATTAATAACTTACCTGATATGAGAATCAAGTTTTGCATTTTCCTCTTCTTTCTGCTGGTTAAGAGCAGTTTTCTATTTTCACAAGTTGCCATAAACGTAGATGGCAGCACCCCAAACAATTCCGCAATGCTCGATGTAAAGTCGAACAACAAAGGTTTCCTTCCCCCAAGGATGACCCAAGCCGAGATGATGGCAATCTCCAACCCTGCAAATGGGCTGATTGTTTATTGTACAGACTGTCTTCGGGACGGTAATGGCGTTTTGGCAACCTTTATGAATGGCAATTGGAACACTTTAAATATTAATTGTATAGCAGCTTTGGCCCCGATATTGGCAACCAATGTTCCATCTGTGGCCGGTATCGTTTGGAACTGGAAAGGGGTGCCTTATGCCACCGGATACAAATGGAGCATTTCCAACGATTACGGTACTGCAACCCAAATGGACACGGTGACCACAAAAACCGAAACCGGCCTGGTCTGCAATACAGCCTACACCCGGTATGTTTGGGCCTACAATACCTGTGGAAATTCCTTGCCTTTGACCTTGACCCAAGCAACGTTGGCTTGTTCGGTACCGACCTTGACTACTACAGTTGCTTCATCCATTGCTTCAATAACCGCAACAAGTGGCGGCAATATTACAAGCGATGGTGGTTCTGCAATATCCATTCGTGGTGTTTGTTGGGGAACGGTTCCCAATCCAACAACTGCCAATTCAAAAACTTCTGACGACACTGGTATTGGCACTTTTACAAGCATTCTTACCGGCCTTACTCCAAATACGACCTATTATTTAAGGGCGTATGCAACAAACAATGTCGGAACAAGTTATGGGAATGAAATAACTTTTAGAACAAATGATACAGTAACCGACATTGATGGGAACGTTTACAATACAGTTACCATCGGTACACAGACATGGATGGTAGAGAACCTCAAAACCACCAAATACCGCAATGGTGAAGTGATAGCTAATGTAGCTGGTAGTTGGGCAACTTTGGTAACCGGTGCCTATAGCTGGTTAAACAATGATGTAGCAAATAAAGCTGTTTACGGTGGCTATTACAATTGGTATGCAGTTGCCGACACCCGCAACATTGCCCCGGCAGGCTGGCACGTGCCAACCGATGCCGAATGGACAACTCTGACAGATTACCTGGGTGGCGCAAGAGTAGCTGGTGGCAAACTGAAAGAAGCAGGCACGGCACATTGGCAGACCCCCAATACCGGCGCCACCAATAGCACTGGTTTTACAGCCCTTCCGGGCGGAAACCGCTATCACGGCGATGGTACGTTCTTCAATGTTGGCAGCTACGGCTATTGGTGTAGCAGTACGGCATACGATGCTACGTATTCATACCCCCGCAGCCTTTACTACGGTAACGCCGGTGCCAGCCTCAGCAGCTGCTACAAGCAGGATGGCATCTCCTTGAGGTGCGTGCGGGATTGATTGTGCCAGGAAACACGGAACGTGTTTCGGCACGTTCGGTGTATGCTGTTTTCAAGATGGTGGGCTGCAACAGATTGCTTTGTCTTATAAGAAACGAGCTGTTTTAGATAAACAGAGGCCTCACAACAAAACAGTCAAAGCGATAAGTGCAGAATTGGACCACTGACAAGCTTTTATGAATAGCCATAGGCTTTAGCCTAGGGGGAAAAGGTGTAATTCCAATGGCTTTAGCCTAAATATTGTAAATAATTAAATATAAGGCAATTAATAAAATTTTGGCTAAAGCCTTTCAAAATTTATTTCTTTTTCCCTCCAGCTAAAGCTGGAGGCAATTCATCTGGAGGCAATTCATCTGGAGGCAATTCATCTGGAGGCAATTCATTGGCAACCTTTGAAATTTTGGGTTGCCAATTTGATTCTTTAATCGCAGCTTGCAAAAAATTGGATTAAGAATAAATAAGGTAAATAAGGTTTTAGTTGAGGGGTCAAACGATGGCTATTAAGTTAAAAAATTGAAAATAAGGTTTGTCGGTAAATCAAACTTCATTTATCCCCATTTTTAAATCATAGTTGCTTGATGTATTCAGAAAAATAAACATTAGGATGAAGTGTCCCGGTGATTTTGAGCAACCGCCCACCCGATGATTGGACGATCCAGTCACATGGACACTAAATTAAAATTCAGGATATTTTATTCGAAAAAGTAGTGAATCAATTTTTACAACAAATCAAACCTTATTTTATTCACAAACCACATCAAATTCAGATGAAGGGTTTATTTCATTTTTTCATCTGATCATACATCGCGGCGCAGGGGATATCCCATCTTTTCCGAATCTTCCGATTGCGCCGCCTTTTCGGGGGAATCATTTCTTTTCTACAAATATTTCACTCCTCTGGAGTTGGAATTGGGTTAAGAAATTGTTTATCCTTCCAAAATGTTATAAACAAAGCTTTGTCCCGTCCGGAACGAAATAGAATATGGTATTTAATTTGAAAAATGGTTTATAGTTTTGGAATAACTTCTCGTGATTAGCACTTGCAGTTGACCAGTAACCAGCCTCCATCTGCCAGTTGGCAATGCTAGCACTTGAAGTTGAGCCAGCCGCCAGCCATCAGTAGCCAATCGCTGGTGTTTAATTCTTGCAGTTAAGCCAGTTGCCATTGGTCAGCACTTGCAGTTCAGCCAGATGCCAGTTGTCAGCTGTCATCCGCCTTTTCAGCCAGCCAAAAGCGGCCAGTCGCCATTGGTTCGCAGGTGCAGTTCAGCAAGCCGCTAGTTGCCAGTTGCCAGCCGCTAGCAGCAATTTTAGCCAGTTGCCAGCCGCTAGCCCCTAGCTAATCGACCCCCAGTTCAAATGGTTCTTCTTCAAGGCAAGGAGCTGCTTTTTCAGGATGTCGTTTTCAGGTTTGTCCAGCATCGGGTCGTCTGTAATGATTGTCTCGGCTATGTCGCGTGCATATTGAAGAATTTGACCATCTTTGGCTAAATTACTGATCTTTAAATCAAAAGCTATTCCGCTCTGCTGGGTTCCTTCGATATCGCCAGGCCCCCGTAATTTCATATCGGCCTCGGCAATTTCAAAACCATCGTTGGTGGCGACCATGGTTTCGATCCTTTTCCGGCTGTCGGTTCCCAACTTGAAGCTGCTCATCAGGATACAAAACGATTGGTCTGCACCACGTCCTACCCTTCCACGCAACTGGTGAAGTTGCGATAAACCAAACCTTTCGGAGCTTTCGATCACCATGACCGATGCATTTGGGACGTCCACCCCAACTTCGATAACGGTGGTTGCAACCAGAATTTGTATTTCACCCTTTTTAAATCTTGCCATCTCTGCTTCCTTTGCTGCAGGTTTCATTTTCCCATGGACCATCCCTGCGGTATAAGCTGGTGACGGGAATAACTTTTGAATCTGTTCGTATCCGGCTTCCAGGTTTTTGAAATCCATTTTTTCAGATTCGGAAATCAGTGGAAAAACGATATAAATCTGTCGGCCAACTGCAATCTCCTGTCTGATAAAGTCATAGAGTTGCGCCCGTTTGTTTTCAAAATAATGAACAGTCTTTATTGGTTTCCTGCCGGGAGGAAGCTCGTCGATCACAGAAACATCGAGGTCCCCATAAACAGTCATAGCAAGGGTACGGGGGATTGGGGTTGCTGTCATAACCAGGATATGTGGTGGGACAAAATTCTTGCGCCACAATTTGGCACGTTGCATCACACCAAAACGATGCTGCTCGTCAATAATTACCAGACCCAGTGACTGGAATTGCACAATATCCTCAAGCAAAGCGTGGGTACCGATCAGTATATGCAATTTCCCGTTCAGCAATTCTTCATGAATAACCGACCTTTCCGATTTCTTTGTTGAGCCGGTCAACAATCTGACATTTATTTTCATATCCCCCAGAAATTTCATGACCGACAGAAAATGCTGATTGGCAAGAATTTCTGTAGGAGCCATCATGCAGCATTGAAACCCGTTGTCGAGGGCAATCAGCATCGACATCAGTGCAACCATCGTCTTTCCACTACCCACATCGCCCTGAAGCAACCGGTTCATTTGTCTTCCACCTCCCATATTCTTACGGATCTCTTTCACCACCCTTTTCTGTGCCCCGGTCAGTTCAAAAGGAAGGTGGTGATAAAAAAACTCGTTAAAATGATCACCTACAATATTAAAGATATGCCCCTTGAATTTCTTAAAGCGGTCTTCTTTAAGATGCAACAACTTGAGCTGAATGTAAAAAAGCTCTTCAAATTTAAGCCTGTACTCGGCTTTTCGCAAAATTTGAGGATTTTGTGGAAAATGGATATTATTCAGAGCTGACTCCAATCCGATCAAACCAATTTTCTGGACAAGCCATGCCGGAAGTGTCTCATAAATGCTCCCTTTTACCAGTTGGAGTGCGCCATATTGAAGTTTAAGTATAGCCTTTGAATTTAAAAAGTTGGTTTTCAGCTTATCCGAAGTATTGTAAAAAGCCTGTATAAAACCTTCATTATTGTTTGACTCCTGTGGTTTTTCGTCCATTTCGGGATGGACGATGCTGTATTGCCCCTTGAACTCCGAAGGTTTCCCGAAAACGATGTATTCCACATTCGTTTTTAGGGTCTGTTTTGCGAATTTTATCCCCTGGAACCAAATCAGTTCAAGGATGCCGGTTCCATCGTTAAGATAGGCCACCAACCGTTGGCTGGTTCCGGTACCAACCATTTCCATTCCTGTAATATGCCCTTTTACCTGAATGTAGGGGATGCT
>JBAXWR010000350.1:0-6940 GCA_037128295.1 Mariniphaga sp. | reverse complement strand
TCACGAAGGGCGGGAAAAGATCTTTCTGACATTGCAGATGCTCAACAAGCTCAAGACATATCCTGCAATACCCATGATCGCTTTGATCGAAAGGTTGGCATTGTGCGCAAAGTGGCCGGCAAAATCGTCGGTACAAAGCTGATTTTCAGGATCAAGACCGCTTTCAAGTAAATAGTTGGCCCAGGTGGTCAAAACGTCCCAATGTTGTTCGGCATATTTTGCATTTCCCTCGATTTGGGATATAGCAGTAGCCAAAATCAGCATATTTCCACTCTCTTCCACCGGCATATCGCCACCATAGGTCTGACCATTGGCAAGCGGATAGGTCCCCACATCGTGGGCCGCAAAAGGTTTTTTCCATTTTCCGGACTCCGAAAAATGGAAAATCGGATTCATCATCCCTTTCAGCAATTCTGGATTGTAATACAGGAACAATGGTGCCGAGGGGTATGTGACGTCAACAGTCCCGATAGAACCGTTGCTGAAATTTTCTTTGGAGAGGAACACTATATTTCCCAAAGTATCCTTTGCCAATTTATGGGCAGAGATCGACTGCCGGAAAGCCAATACACACAGGTCGGCATATTTTTTACCTCCAGCATTGATCGCATCATTCCACAACTCATTGTCAAGCACAACACATTTATTCATAATGACATCATGCTCATTGTTGGCACTTTGTAAGGCCATATCCATTGATATTTTCCCATTCTGTGTCCACCAGGCTTTCAGGTTGGTCCCAAAATATTGCAACGAAAAGATGTCGTCATAACCAATCATGATAAATCCATTAGCCGGATTGGAAGAAACTTTTCCAATTCCATCAACAAGGGCAAGGACCGTTAGCTTTTCCCCTATTGTAGTTGTTACCGGATCATTGGAAGAGGAAATTCTGCCTCCTGCAATAAACTCTTTTTTGGTTCCGAAATAGTCGCCTATGGCATAGCTCATTTGAGGGATTTCCTTTCCGCTCAGGTAGAAATAGCCCCAGTCGATTCGCAGGTCATCCCCTTTTTTAGCCAGGATTGGTTGTTCAGTTGTGCCTGTTGTGAGATACGTCAATCCGGTTGTATGCCCTTTCTGCAATACCACTTCCTGACTTGTTTGATTGACAGCCCATTCGGGGGTCGCTTCAAAGTAGATCTGAACTTCGTGATCTTTTCCATCTGTGGAGGCCACTTCATAATTGACATAATTGATGGGGCGCGACAGGATATCAAGTTCCTTAGGCAAAAGTGGAGCCACGAACTTCAATTTCAGGTCAACGGGTCCGCAGGCAAATTCGTAATGCGTTTGTGTGGCCGAAAGGGAGACCGATTTTTGAACGGCCGTTTGTGCAAAGACTTCCTTTTCATCACTTTTCTGGAACAAACCGAAATCGACATAAGCGCCGCCAACACGGTTCTGGCCATGGGCAGCGATCACGTTTTTCCCATTAGGAATCAACAAACTTTTATCAATGGGAAGGACAACATTATTCTTCCAGGAATAACCTGTTTCGACCAGCTTTTTGCCGTTCAGCCAGAGTTCAAAATCGTCATCATGCGAGTATATCAAGTATAGATCACCGTTACCCATGTTTTCAGGAAAATTGAATTCCCGGCGTACCCAGATATCCTTTGTTTCCCATAATGTTGACAATGAAGGCATTCCTGAAGTCCCAAATGCAGCTTTCCCGGTTTTCCACGCATCGTCTTTAAAACCAGTGGTTTCCCAGCCTTTAGTTGGTTGGGTCAACAGATATTTTCCTTCCCAACCTTTACCGGCAGCCATTGGTACCAGGGCTTTCCAAGGAATGGTTTCTTTGCCGAGGAAACGGTAAACGGTTCCATCCACTCGTAAGGCGCCAATCAGGGACCGAGTTTTTCCTGTCCAGTGCTTCACAGCTTCATCAAACAATTGGTCCGATTCAGACCAGCCGCTCATGTAAGGATCGACCGTGATCAACGGATAAGCTGGCGCACGAAAGGACGTTGTAATACTTGATTTCTCCTGAATTCCTGAATTACAAGATATTAACAAAGGCGATAACAAAATCACAATGGCAGTTGTAAACTTAAAGCTTCTTAAGCATTGATAAAAAAGTGAAGTCATTTTGGACGTTTTGTAAATGTATTTATAAGTAATTATTAGTCAGTAAATTGTATTCCTATAGTTTGAAAGGTAAATTAAAACAAAATTTTTCGAATAATACTTGAGTTGCACCTTCTACAATCAACTAAATTGTCAGATATTCATTTGGTTTTGTGTTTTAAGAATTCAAGTATCAATCGGCCTTTGAGGGTAGTAAGGTATTTTTGTTTTGGGCTTGTTGGTTTGTGGGGTATGGTCATGGTGAGCCAGTTAAGATTCACTAAATATCCAATATATTCCTCATAATTTTTCCGAAGGTTTTTCAAGCCCAGACTGGCAAGTAAATTCTCTCGGTTAATAGGAGTTCGTGATATCATTAGCAGTTTTATTTCTTTTTCACCTATTGTACCAGCAATAGAATCAGCTATGGTACAAGCTATGGTACTATCTAACTGGCCCAAAACTACACTTACCTGAATTTCAATACCGTATACATTTTTAGCTATAGTACCAGCTATGGTACTGGCTTGCTCATTAACATTACCACCAGCTATATCACCAATAGTATCATCTAATTGAATATCAATGATTTTCATTGCTTCAACTACATCATCAGCTTTACCTCCAGCTATACCTTTTGTTTGAGGAATGTCAGCCATTTCAAGAATTTCATTGAGTAGCCGGTCAATCCCACCTAAATCCCACATTACCTTTTTCAAATCAAAAAACAGAAGTTGCTTTTGAACAAAGTTTGGATTTATTGGCATCATGACCTGAAACCAGGTGCGTTCCTCGTCAAAATCGAAAACAGGTGCAGGGGAACCATTTAATTGCATGGCTTTTTTAAGCGCAGGTAAACCAGTGGCATGACCTTCGGTGAGCTTTAGCTCTTTTAGAAAATCGCCAAGTCTGCGGTTCCTGTATCGTTTGGGTATTGCCTTTCCGGTTACAAAGTCCTCCCGTTTAATGGAGCGGTCTGGGCCACCGGAATTGTACAGCAAAATGGCTTCAGGTTCTATTCGTATGGTAACCGGCTCGTGTTCCTGATAGTTACGGTGGTACAGGCAGTTGGCGATGGCTTCTTCGAGTGCAGGGTAAGGGTAGTTCCAAGCTCTAAGTGCCTCTGCCTGGCCCGGTATTTTTATTACCTTTTCCTGCAAAATATTATTTCTCAACCAATTGAGCGAATCGGAAACTTGCTGTTGTACTGGACCGTCAATTTTTTTTTCGATAAATTCTTTGTCGCTGGCACCTTTCGGGAAATAGACGATTTCCACCCAGGTATAAGGGAAAAGGGTATGTGGTTTTTCGGTAAACAACATCAAGGCCACGTTGCGGGGGAAGAGCAGTTCGGCAGGACCAGTAAGGAGCGCCATTTGCTGCAATATTTCAATGTTGGTCAACCTGCCAATATCGTCAAACAATTTGCTCCCAATTTTACGAAGGTGTTCTTGGACCAAAAACATTGAAATATTATTGATCGAAGCCTGCGTATTGGCCCGGTCGTCGAAAGGTATGTTATTCGATAATGCAATCAGCTCCTCTTTATCGGTCCCTTTGGCCTCAATGGAGCTGGCATACTTCCGGATAAAGTACTTCCACGTTTTGTATTTGGCAGTAACGGTTTCGGGAACTTCGTAGGGCCTTTCGCCACCGGCAATAACCCATAAAACGATTATCTGTTGTTGATCGACAATTTCGATCGAAAGACGGGGTGAATAATAAGGTTTTACCAGATTATTGTACCCGATCATTTCTTGTTGTATTTCAGCTATTTCAATAGATGTTAACCCTTTAACCGGCCGAAGTGCTGTTTTTGTTTTGGGGTTTTCGGCTACACCAATTAAAATATACCCACCACCAGTATTATCGAAGTCATTGGCAAATGCACAAATACTCCGATAAGCGGAATCGGGGTTCCACCCTTCTTTGTATTCAATACGGTCTGACTCTACAGTTTTTGTGGAAAGTAAATCTTCTATGTTGATGTGAAGTGTCATAGTTTTTTAATCTGGAATTTCTTAATCTGAAATATTATTAATCTGAAATCTGACACTTTAAGTCATATGCAATTAAGTTTAGACCTGAGTGATTTAATGGATGAACCAAGTATTGAAATACCACTTTTAAGGTCCGATATTTTGAGCAGTACAATCTTTCATATGTTCATCTACCATCTCATGAAAAGCCTTGGTCAGTTCTATTACCGATTCACCTTCATAGGTGATCAAATCCGATATTCCTTTAATTTGGCCATAAAATATATTGTCAATTTCTGAAAAGTGAACAGAACCTGTAAATCCTTTGTAGGTTATATCTTTCATTTTTTCTCCTTCTCTTTTATTGGATTTTTACAAAAGTATGATCTTTTTCAATATTGAATCGGAATACACCTCAAAATAATATTTTAACTATCCGGTTAAATAATTTGGTTAATCCAAAATAAAAGTTTTTCTTTGTCGCATTATTAACTGATTGGTTAAACTGTATGGATAAAACATTGAACAGTTCCACAGAAGAGAAAATTTACGAAGCTGCAAGGCGGGTCTTTGTGGCAAAAGGGATGGAAGGGGCAAGGATGCAGGAGATTGCAGATGAAGCAGGTATGAACAAGGCTTTACTTCACTACTATTACCGGAGCAAAGAAAACCTCTTCAAAGCAGTCTTCAAGGACATCTTCACAAAATTTTTCAGGAAAATCGGTACTGCCCTTTTTTCGGATGCACCTGTAAAAGAGAAACTGATGGTCTTTATTGATGAATATGTTGATCTGATCCAGGCCAATCCTTACGTGCCACAATTCATCATCAACGAGATCAACCGTGATCCCCAAATGTTGAAAAGCCTAATGTTTGAATCGGGTATTGAACCTCAAAAAATCATTGAAATATTTGTAACCAATTCTAAAACAGACAGTTTTGCAAATATAGATACACGTCATATCGTTGTCAGTATAATTGGGATGCTACTGTTCCCGCTTGTTGCAAGGCCGTTGCTACAAATGATTTATTTTAATGACAATCCGGAAGCTTATTCTCAGTTTTTAAGCGAACGAAAAGCAATAGTAAAAAATATGGTTTTAAAAATTATAGAAGCATGAGAAAGTTAGTTTTATTTTTGTTTTTCACTCTGGCCTTTTCTTGGGCCAACGCGCAACAACTCAGCCTCGACAGTTGTCAGTCGATGGCGCGAAAAAACCATCCGTTGTTAAGGCAGGCAGGGATTATTGACGAGATCTCGGCACTCCGGCAACAAAACATAGAGGTTTCCAATCTGCCACAGTTCGACCTCACCGCAAGGGCTTCCTGGCAATCGGACGTGACGAAAATGGTCTTGAATATTCCAGGGGTTGCAGGCCCCAAACCGCTTTCAAAGGACCAGTACAAAGCTTACATCGATATCCGCCAGAAATTGTATGATGGAGGTGTGGCAAAAAAACGGGAGGAATTGGAAGAGGCCGACAGGCTAGTTTCAAGGCAGCAAAACGAAACAGAATTGTACAAAATCAGAGAAACGGTTAATTCATTGTATTTCAATATATTAATAATTCAAGAGAATTTACGGATTGTCGATCTTAAAAAGGAGACCTTAGATGCCAGGATTAAAATTGTAAGTTCGGCAGTGAGCAACGGTGTAACCCTGCCCAACGATCTTGACCAGCTCAAGGCCGAAAAGATAATGACCCAACAACAGGAGACCGAATTCAATTCAATGCGGAAGGTCTCCTTGTCGTTACTTGAAATAATTACTGGTTCAACGATTTCAGATCAAACCGTATTTGTAAAACCGCAGGTTTCCACTATTTCAGAAAAGAGTGAGCTGAAAAGGCCAGAATTAGAGCTATTTACCTTGCAGAAAGCGAAACTGGAGAAGAGTTCCGAGCTGCTCTCAACCTCCCGGAAACCTTTTGTTTATGCTTTCGGTCAGGCCGGATATGGCCGCCCCGGATTCAATATGCTCGACAACAGCTTTGCCGATTATTATATGGTGGGTGCAGGTATGACCTGGAACCTTTGGGATTGGCACAAAACCCGCCACGATAAAGCTTCGATCAAACTTCAACAGAACCTGATCGACACCAACCTCGACCAGTTTAACCGCTCCATCAAACTGTCGTTAAGCCAGGAAGAGAACAATTTTCAAAAGATAAAAGACCTTATTTCGACTGATGAACAATTGGTTACGGTAAAAGACCAGATCAGCAAACGGTCGGCTGTTGCGCTTGAGAACGGAACCATCACCTCTGCCGATTACATCCGCGACCTAAACGGACTTCTACAGGCAAAAGCTAATCTGGAAACAAGGAAAGTACTGCTGATTCAGGCTTCGGTTAATTATCAGAATATTAAGGGAAATAGATAGAAATAGGTGGAAATAAATAGAAATATTTGAAATAGTTGGAAATAATAGAAATAAGTTGAAATAAAGGAAATATTAGAAATCAAAAAAATATAAATAATTAAATATGAGAACATTAGTAATTATATCATTGATCATCATCATTGGGGCTTGTACGAATGGGAAAGTTAAACCCGATGCTTATGGGAATTTTGAAACTGACGAGGTAACAGTATCTGCCGAAAATAGCGGCAAGATTTTGTTTACCGGCTTTAACGAAGGGGAAAAGGTTGCACAGGGAGCTATTTTGGTGAAAACAGATACCGCAAATTTAATCCTTCAACGGAGCCAGTTGGATGCACAGAAAGAATCGATCCTTGCCCAAAAGGCAAGCCTGTTTGCACAAATTGCAGTGTCGGACCAGCAAATCACAAATGTCCAGAAAGATCAGGTCAGAATAAAGAAGATGTTTGCCGATGGTGCCGCAACAGCCAAACAAATGGATGATATCGATGGTCAGATTGCCCTG
>JBAXWR010000035.1:0-39548 GCA_037128295.1 Mariniphaga sp. | reverse complement strand
GGGGTAACCGTTATCGAGCCTGTCTTTGTCACCGTGCCGCATCCACCAGTCAAGGTGATCGTATAACTGAAAGTACCCGATGCCGATGGAGTTCCACTAATCGTTACTACATTGGAGGCCCATGCTCCGGTTACTCCAGCGGGCAGACCGCTGAAGCTTGCACCAGTCGCACCTGTAGTCGTATAGGTGATATTTGTGATCGCGGTATTGATACACTTTGTTTGGGCATCGGTCCCGGCAGTTGATGACAATGTTATCGTGTTGTTTGGGGTAACCGTTATCGAGCCTGTCTTTGTCACCGTGCCGCATCCACCAGTCAAGGCGATCGTATAACTGAAAGTACCGGATACAGATGGTGTACCGCTGATCGTTACTACATTTGAAGCCCATGCACCTGTGACGCCTGTTGGCAAATTGCTGAAACTTGCTCCTGTCGCACCTGTTGTTGTGTATGTGATAGGTGTGATAGGTGTACTTATGCAAACTGTCTGGCCATCGGTCCCCGCAGTTGATGATAAAGAGATTGTGTTATTTGGTGTTACGATGATCGAACCTGTCTTTGTCACTGTGCCGCAACCACCGGTTAGGGTGACCGTATAACTGAAGGTACCCGATGCCGATGGCGTGCCACTGATCGTTACCACATTGGAGGCCCATGCTCCAGTCACCCCAGCTGGCAGACCACTGAAACTTGCACCGGTCGCACCTGTTGTGCCATAAGTGATGTTGGTAATGACCGTGCTGATACATTTTGTTTGGGCATCGGTCCCACCACCAGAGGTAAGTGTGATGGTGTTGATTGGCGTTACGACAATTGATCCTGTTGCAGTTGTTTGGGAACATGTTCCAGTGGTTGTCACCGCATAGTTGAATGTGCCTGAAACAGAGGGTGTTCCACTGATCGTGAAAACGCTCCCGCTGTATAACCCACTAACACCTGCCGGCAAACCTGTAACACCTGCGCCTGTGCCGCCTCCCGATACCGAATAGGTGATATTTGTAATCGGGTTATTGATACAAAGTGTTTGTGCATTGGTGCTGACTGCAGAGGTCAATGAAATAACCGCATTAGGATTGACCACCTGATTTTTGGTCGCAGTTGTTGTTCCACACGACCCACCGCTGGTGGTCAACGTCAATAATATAGGAGTAGTGGAATTCACTGCCGCAGTAAATGTTGCTGTGCCAGGAGTGTTTCCTGTGTTGTTGGCAAAAGTGCCACTAGGTGCGGACCATATTGCAGAAGTTGCCCCACCACCAAAAGATCCGCCCAAAGCCGCGGATGTTGCACCCTGGCATATGGCTGTCATTGCTGCTCCTGCATCGGCAGTAGGAAGCGGGTTGACTGTTACTGTTGCGACAGAACTATTTGCTGATGAACAAATTCCACTGGTAACAACTGCCCTGTAATAAGTGGTGGATGTCAGATTTGTAACCGTTAAACCAGTTGTGATATTCGCAATATCAGTTACAGCTGAACTAAAATTAGACACAGATGACGATTGCCATTTTGTTACAGCTCCTATATTTCCACTTAAAGTCAACAACGTACTATTAGTTCCAGAACAAACAGATACGCTACCTGAAATCGTTCCACCCACCGATAGAGGATTGACTGTCAGGGAAGACCCGCTAATCGCAGTACCAGTTGGTGTAACAACGCTAATGACTCCAGTTGTAGCTGTAGCAGGTAATGTAGCTGTAATTTGAGTTGCACTGTTGACAACAAAAGAAGCACTCACCCCATTAAACTTAACAGATGTAGTACCAGTAAAGAAAGTTCCCGAAATGACGACCGAAGTTCCTGAACCATAGCAAACTGTGGCCGGTGTAAAACTATTGATTGTTGGTGTTCGATCCAAATTGGTAACCGAAACATCTCCAGGGTCAAATCCATCATAATCAAGATCGTTGCTGACGGCAGGATCAATTAATACGGAATAAGCAATGTCTCCATCAACCAAGGCATCATTTACGCCTGTAACAGTTACTGTTTGAAGAGTTGACCAATTTGAGGAAGTAAAAGTTAACAATGAAGTCGATACTGTTCCCTCCGCAGTGTTGCTGGATGAAAGACCAATAGTTACATTGTCAGTAGGTTGAGAGGTCAAAACTACAGTAAAAGTTGCTGTTCCTCCTGCTTCGGTAGTAACCAGACCGCTGTTGGGTGTGATGGTTATTCCCGCAACATCATTATCCACATTGGTTACCGAGACGTCATCAGGGTTAATCACATTATATTTAGGATCTGTACTGATTGCCAGCGATGTAACAATGTTGTAGGGGATATCTCCGTCCACCTGATAATCATCCACCCCAGTGACAGTAACCGTTTGGGGCACATTCCAGTTGCTTGCAGTAAAAGTAACCGACAAAGGTGACACAGTTCCTTCTGTAGTATCGTCAGAAGATAAATTGATCTTCACATCTGCCAAAGGCTGTGAATTCAATACAATTGTAAAAGCATCAGAAGTCAAATCCTCAGATGTGATCAATCCACTTGTCGGATTAACCGATATTCCTGCTATATCGTTATCGCTATTCGTAACTGCAATATCCGAAACAACAAATCCACTGTAATTTG
Source organism: Mariniphaga sp. (assembly GCA_037128295.1). Classification (GTDB taxonomy): domain Bacteria; phylum Bacteroidota; class Bacteroidia; order Bacteroidales; family Prolixibacteraceae; genus JAAFHB01. The sequence continues at coordinate 36,964 of JBAXWR010000035.1, read as the reverse complement.
AATCCGTACTTGTGGCATTTGAAGTAACTATACTATAGCCAATATCCCCATCATCGATCCAGTCATCAACCCCCGTCACTGTAACCGTTTGGGGAATGTTCCAGGTGGCCGGGGTAAAAGTTACCGATGAAGGCGAAACTGTACCTTCCGTCAAATCGCTCGAAATAAGGCTGATGGTTACATTTGCACTTGGAATGGTATTCATCACGATTGTAAATGTAGCCTGAGATCCATTTTCGGCTGTAAACAAACCGCTGGTTGGCGTAACTGTAATACCAGCAACATCGATGTTGTTGTTCGTTACCGAAACATCGGAGGGGTTCATATTGTTATAATTGGCATCGGCACTTGAAGCAGGAGCGGTAATAATAGTGTACAGAACATTCCCATCAATGACATGATCTGCAACCCCTGTAATGGTCACAGTTTGTGCAATATTCCAGTTTGCTGTTGTGAAAATTACCGACGATGTTGAAACCGAACCTTCGGTTACATTAGAGGAAGAAATCCCAATCGTAACATTGGCAGTCGGTTGGGAAGTGAGTACGATGGTGAAATTATCGGTCCCTCCGGCTTCAGTTGTGATCCTTCCGCTTGTCGGACTCACAGTTATTCCAGCCACATCATTATCAATATTGGTTACTGATACGTCGGAAGGATTAAACCCACTATAATTAAGATCAGTACTTGTTGCTACAGACGTAACAACCGAATAAGCCTTATTTCCATCCATTACTAAATCGTCAACCCCGGTAATTGTCACAGTTTGGACAGTGTTCCAGGTTGCATTGGTGAAAGTCAGTGAAGCAGGAGATATAGTTCCTTCGGCAGTATTACTTGAAGATATCCCAATGGTAACATTGGCTGAAGGTTGGGAAGTGAGTTTGACAGTGAAAGTTGTCGTATGGCCTATTCCCGAGGCTTCGGTTGTTGTCAATCCACTAGTCGGGCTAACTGTAAAACCGGCCACATCATTATCGTTGTTTGTGGCTGTTACATCGCTGGGGTTAATCGCGTTATAGATCAAATCTGCACCTGTAGCCATTACGGTCAGGATGGAATAGGCCTGGTTCCCATCAACCACAAAATCGTCTACACCGGTAGCAGTCACTGTTTGGGCAGTATTCCAGGTTACTGAAGTAAAAGTCACGGAAGAAGGTGAAACTGTGCCCTCAGTAGGATCGCTCGAAGATAAATTAATGGTCACATTCGCTGTTGGTTGCGAATTCAATTTTATTGTAAACGTAGCTGTTCCTCCTGCCTCGGTCGTAACTAAACCGCTAGTTGGCGTAACCGTTACCCCTGCAACATCGTTATCAAGGTTGGTTACCGAAACATCTGATGCATTCATCCCATTATAAATCAGATCTGTACTTGTAGCTGGAGCCGTCACAATTGAATAGACAATATTCCCATCAGCCACGAAATCATTGACACCGGTAACTGTTATTGTTTGGGTCGTATTCCAATTGGTAGAAGTAAAAGTTGCTGAAGCCGGTGAAACGGTTCCTTCTGTTAAGTCATTGGATGACAATCCTATCGAAACATCAGCGGTTGGCTGTGAATTCAATTTTATCGAAAAAGTTGCCGTTCCAAGAGCTTCAGTTGTTGTTAATCCACTGGTTGGGCTAACTGTAATCCCGGCAACATCATCATCAATATTGGTAACAGTAACATCTGATGGGTCAATTCCGGCATAGTCGCCACCTGTCGCCGGAGCAGTAATCACTGAATAAGTGATATTTCCATCCTGGACTAAATCATCAACCCCGGTAACAGTGACAGTCTGTGCTGTGTTCCAGTTTGAGGTTGTAAAAGTTAGCGAAGAGGGGGAGACAGTCCCCTCGGTTGTATCGCCCGATGATAATCCAATTGTTACGGATGCGGTTGGTTGGGTAGTTAACACAACTGTAAAAGTTTTGGTATTTCCTGTTCCGGCTGCTTCAGTTGTTGTAAGGGTTGTTGGACTAACAGGAATACCCCTTACATCATTGTCGTTGTTGGTAACAGTAACAACCTGAGGAAATTTACCGGAATAATTCGAATCGCTGCTGACAGAAGCACCGGTATTGATATGATAAACAATGTTGCCATCGGCAATCGCATCATCAACACCTCTGACAACAATGGTTTGGGGAGTATTCCAGGTTGAATTTGTAAAAGTCACCGATGAGGGAGAAACCGTCCCCTCGGAAAGGTCGTCAGAAGCAAGTGAAATGGTCACATTTGCCGAAGGTTGTGAGGTCAGGACGATTGTAAAATTTGCTGTTCCCCCGGCCTCGGTCGTAACCAAACCACTGGAAGGGGAAACGGTTACACCTGCCACATTATTATCGATATTGGTAACCGAAACGTTGGAAGGGTTGATACCGTTGTACAAACCATCACTGCTCGTTGCCTGTGCCGTAATAATGTTGTATAAAATATTGCCATCAACTATAATATCGCTTAACCCCGTCACCGTCACGATCTGTGGCGTATTCCAGTTTGCCGCAGTGAAAATTACATAGGCCGGGGAAACAGTTCCTTCTGTCAAATCATCAGAAGTCAACCCAATTGTAACATCTGCAGTTGGTTGCGAATTCAGTACAATGGTAAAAGTTGCGGTTCCGCCTAATTCCGTTGTTGTGAGACCACTGGTAGGGCTAACTGTAATACCGGCTACATCGTTATCGTTGTTAACCACTGACACATCCGATGGATCAAGATTTTTATAGTTAAGGTCAGTACTTGATGCAGGTGCGGTGACGATCGAATAGGCAACATTACCGTCCTGGACTAAATCATCAACCCCGGTAACAGTTGCTGTTTGTGGCACATTCCAGTTGGTACTGGTAAATGTCAGGGATGAAGGTAAAACGGTTCCTTCTGTCAAATCATTTGAGGAAAGCCCAACCGTCACATTGGCAGTAGGTTGAGAATTCAACACAACTGTAAAAGTTGCTAGTCCACCCCCTTCTGTAGTTGTCAATCCACTTGTTGGGGTTACTGTAATCCCGGCAACATCATTGTCAAAGATATTGACCGTTGCATTGTCGGGAGTTCCCACAGCGTATCCCGTACCTGTGGCAAGAGTAATCGTAACCGTTTCAGTAGGTTCAACTAACAGATCGTTTGTGATGGTTACAGGAACCGTAACTGTATTCTGAAAAGCAGGGAAGTTGACAGTTGTGTTGATTGTTGTATAATCTGTTCCATTTGTAGCCGTACCTGTAATGACAAGATTTATAGTCCTTACCACTGTAAACTGCCTTGATGTGGTTAAAGTAAATAGACCATTGCTTCCACCCTCTGTTCCATTATTGGTGGCGACGATAGAAACAAGGGGCTTTTTGCCAATCACAAAGTAACTTAATGTGGTGATCGGGTCCGAAGTTATCGTATTTCCCACCGGGGGGTCGTTGCTGATCCGGTCATAAGATCCTGAAGAAGTGGCACTTTGACCAATTGCATATTCACTCGTCATTCCAGTATCAGTTAACCTTATTTGAGCGTTTGTAAAATTCCCTGATCCAGAAGGAATCGACGTACTCCAGTAACTATCAGTGTTCAATTGGGACATCCCAACCCCGGCAGTACCTCCACAATTTGCATCAATCACCTCTGCCTTTATCACAACAGTTCCTCCTGAAGTTGTATTGGCATTGATCAGTTCAAACGTGTTGTATGCCGATTTCCCTATTGGGAACAAATAACTCCCATTCACCAAATTCGCAGGTAATGTTATTGCCAATGGCCCATAAATATATGAAGAGGTAGAGCCTGTAATTGATGTAGGACTTGTTCCGGTAACAGTAAGCAGATTTGTCGAGGTAGTGGTCACCAAACCATTTGACAATGTGACCCCTGTCGCATTGACAGCATTTCCAAGTGTTATTCCGGATGAATTGTTGATCGTTATCAAATTAAATGCGGTCGGGTTGGTTCCCCCAATGTTTTGGGCGATGGATCCATTAAAGGTATAACTACTGGATGAGGAATTAAAATTCGTGGAATTATTTACCCAATTTCCACCGACAGTATGGGAGAAGGAGGCAGCGTCAAATTTTGTACCCGCTCCAATCGTAAAATTACCAGAGGTAATGATAGCGCCCTGTGCTGAAGCATTTGCAACACCCGAAGTGGCGAAATCTCCGGCAATGCTCAACGTTGAAGCTGGCATGGTTTTTACACCGCTTCCGCTCAAAGTTAAATGATAATAATTGATGGCATTGATCGACTGAGCTGTACCTGAAAAATTTATTGTATTACCACTTGATGTTGCCGTCAAGGTTGTAATTGTAGAGGTTCCTCCAATGTTTAAAGTCCTGTTGCTGGCCTGTGTCAGGGAACCTGTACCCGACAAAGCCGACCCAACTGTTAAGGAAATTGGATTATCGTTCGTATAGCTTCCCGAAATTGTTACATTTGGAATTGAGATTGCATTTGTGCCATTAATCGTTTTTGCAGTACCCGTAAGCGAGTGTATGCCAGAACTCGCGGTTAAGGTACCGTTGTTTTGCAAATTTCCACCGTAATTGACTATAGCAGCAGCAGTTTCGTTCCATATGCCTCCGCTATTGATGGTTACATCGTTTGAATAGGTTTTGTTTCCGCTTGTGCTGTTGTGTATATGTGTGCCACTAACTGTTGTGGTCCCGGTTACAGAAAAATTAAATCCACCAACTGTGAGAGTCGTTCCAGTTCCGATTGTCAGATTGCCTCCAATGGTTACATTTGTGGCAATTGCGGCGCTTGTTGTCCCACTCATTGTTAGGTTTCCATTAATGGTCGTAACACTGGTCAATGTTTTTGTGGAGCTCCCGGACAATGTAAGATTATTGTAGGCAACCGGCTTGACAGTCTGGGCCGTACCATAATAATTGACCAGATTAGGACTTGCATTAGCCGAAAAAGTTGTTACGGTTGCAGACCCCCCTAGGTTAAGGGTTGAATTTGCAGCCTGCGCAAAACCTCCTGTACCGGTAAAAGAGGTGCCACAGGTTAAGGTTCCAGTATTGGTAAGGGTTGTTGGTGTAGAAATCGAAACCGTTGGTATTACAAAAGTTCCAATCAATGATTGACTGTTTGTATTAAAAGAATATGTTCCCGTTCCTGCTGTAAATGTTCCACTGTTGGTAATCCCGCCCCGAAAACTCACACTCTCGTTACTGGTATTGTTCCAGTTTCCGGTTGCTCCAATCGTCACCCTACCCACAAAGGTCTTCGATCCGGAGGTATTTGCAATGGTCAAGGTTCCATTGATGGTTGAAATCCCGTTTACAGTTATTGTAACAGGATTGAGCGTATTGGTTGTCCCGGCTGTTACAGTTAACGTACCGCTAACATTTAGTATGCCTGTGCTTGTTCCATTGAAAGTCGAACCCGATAGGGTCAGGCTTGTAATGCCGTAGTTCTCTGAGGCACTACTGGTCCAGGTACCACCTGTCATCACCACATTGCCCATATTTTTGGTGCGGCTGGTACTGGTGTGAAGAACCGTTCCACTTACGGTGGTTGTTCCGCTGACCGTGAAATTTGCTCCGCCTATCGACAAAGTCGAACCTGCGGCTATGGATACGTTGGTGCATGCCGCAGTGGAACTTACGGTAACTGTTCGGTTGCCCTCAATAAAAACTACGTCTCCCGCTACCGGCACACTTGCCCCGCTTCCTCCTCCTGATGTTGCCGACCACGTGCTTGTTGAGGACCAACTGCCTGTTGCAACTGAATAACGGTTTGCCCCCTTCATCGCCAAAATGGACATAATAAAAACAAGCAATGTGAAACCTATCTTCATAATTGGTTTCACATTGAAGGATTTAAACACCGTATTTGGGGCTAAATTCATCTATATTAATTGGTTAATACTCATTTTAGTTGCAAAACCGTTTCGGCCAGCTTTTCCGGTTTGGTATCCGACTGGGAGGTAAAAGTTACCTTCAAGCTTCCACTGCGGTAATCGACCTTGGCTTTGTTGTCGAGGTCCATCTGAAATTTCCGGATAGCGTTGGGAGTATAAACCGCTATGCCCCTTACAACACCCACCGGTGTTGTTTTGGCCGATGGCGAAATATGCTCTACCAATAAATCACCATAAACCGACATGTTGCCAGTCCTGCTGAAAACCACCTGCAAACGCGTTGTCGTGTCGTTGGGGAACTCAAGCTTGCTATCCGACAGGCTCACTTTCGTAGTCGATTCGCCAAGGCGTATAATCACGGGGATCGTGATACCAAAAATGGGAACCAACTTTACCCCGATAGCTGTTGTGTCAACTTTTGCTGTATCTGAGCCCAAGGCAGTTACCTTAGGGACTGCCCTGAAATAAACATGTGAACGATACTCGCCGGGTTTTAACTCGGTCGTTTTAATCAACTGCATCTTCACCACTTGCGCTTCGTTGGGTGCCAAATTAACGGTGCGCGGGAAAAAGCGCAAAAATTTATCGGCAAAATTCTGCCCTTCATCAGGAACTGTTATCTCTTCAAAAGAACCATCTTCCCGCATCCTGTATTGGATTACAGAGACATTGTATTTGGCTGAATCGACACCGGTGTTGGCAAGATTAAGGTCTTGTGAACGTTTCTGGCCTTCGAAGATGACCCTACGTGGGGTTATCAATAAGTTTCCCTGGGCTTTTACCATTGTTGAAGACAAGATGGAGATAAGAACCATCACCGAACACATTAGGACTAACGGATTTGACCAGTCCGATACACTCTTTTTCTGAATAAAACCTGAGTAGCGCATACTAAACGATTTAAGATAATTTGCAACAAATATACAAATTATATTATATTATCATTTTTTTTATCGTTAAATCCTGAAAATAAGGCAGGGAGCTGGGTGTGAGATGGGGAGAGGGGGTGAAGGTGAGAGGGTGGGACGCGGTGAATTGGAGTGGGGGTCAAGATAAGGGTGATAAAATGAGTAGGGGTGAAGGTCAATCTAAATGATTCAACTATATGATTGACAGTTATATATCCAAATCCTCATTTCCAATTTTTCCACTTTCCACTTTCAAATTTCCACTTTCCATTTTCAAATTTCCCCTAATTGTACGCAAACGTAATCGCGTAAATCCCGGCATAAATCCCTACGGGATTGGCATTAAAATCACCAACATTTAAAACTGCCCCAACGCGGACCGTCATTGAACCACCAGTCAGTTTTCCAACTCCAATCCCCGGTGCCGGAATCGAGGTCCAGTCGGTTATCTCCATTGTTTTGTTATTCTTGAGATTTGTAAGTATAGCCGGCCCTGAAGGAAGGGTAACCGAGAAGGTAGCTTCGTACTGCCCTGTAAGGTAAAAACTTGCCGAATTGTGTGTTCCACCGCCCAGAACTACAGTTCCTTGAGCTGTCCGCACACCATCTGGAGTCAAAATAATTTTTCCGCCTTGTGTCTCGGGCGAAAACCTTCCGAAATTCATTTGGGCGGTTTCGGTAGAGGTCAATGCTTCGATCACTTCGGCATTTGCCGTGGCCTGGACACTTGCCTGTGCTTTAGCTTCAGAAACCTGAGCAACCCAAAACATTAAAACACTTAATATCAGATGAATACATGTTTTCATTTTGTTTTGAATGATTTAATTAAAACTAAAGTGCAAAATTTCGATAAGATACGAATAATCAACTTCAAAAAAAACGCTGCAAGTTGCAGCGTTTTTTTTGAAACAATCTATTTTTAGTTGTAGTTAACTGTTACAGTAAAAGGTGTTCCAGAGATGTAGGTTCCAGCCGCTTGAAGGGCAGCAACATTTAAGGTTGCACCCACTAGTATTTGTTGTGCTCCTGCACCACTTAATGTGCCAGTTGGTGTAGGGGTACTAGTAAACCCAGTAACAGTCATCGTGTTGGCTCCTGATGTTACAGTCGTTGCAGTGGCAGGTAGGGTAATAGCATAAGTATAATTAGCTGTACCAGTAACATTAAATTTAGCAGCTGTAACAGTTCCAGCGGCAGCAGTTAAAGTCACACCCCCAGTAATAGTACGGGTACCAGCCGGAGCTAAAATGACTGTTCCACCAGTTGCGCTAACGGCGACATTACCGAAATTCATATCACCCGCATTTGCGATTGCGATTGGTGTTACAATAGTGCCGGTTGCGGTTGCGGTTGCGGATACTTGTCCAAAAGAAACTGCGGTGAAGCCTAAGATTGCGATTGCGAAAACGATTAACTTTTTCATGATGTTTGTTTTTTAAGAGTTTAAAATTTTATAATATTTTTTGTTTTTCAACGTTACGACAGGGTTAGAACATTTATTGTGCCAAAAATTATCGTGCCAAAAATATCGCAGAAATATCTCCAAAATATATCAATTTATGTCCATATATTTCAATAGATTACGTTTCTTATATATAATCATTCTATATTAAAAAAGAACCCTGTTTTTCTATTTTGGGTTCATTTAGGAGCTATTTCACGTAAGAAATTAAACGAAGTGTAAAATTTTTACATTTGGCATTATGAGTTTGGGTGTATTTTTGTTACCTGAAATCTGCACATAGTTATTAACAATTTTATACAGAGTTATTAACAATTTAAAGGAGAAATGGATTTTAAACAGAAGATTATGGCAAAAATCTGCAAAAACGAGGAATCGACTTGAGAAAATATAAAGAGAGTGGTCAAAAGAAACCCCAGACCTGTAAATTATTTACCGATCTGGGGATTCAAACTAATTTTAATTTTTTTCAAATACAGACTAAAGTCCTTTAACAACAGCTAAAGCAGCTTCATAGTCGGGTTCATGTGTTACTTCAGGAACATACTCGACATATTTTACAATGCCAACCTTGTCAATAACCACAGTTCCCCTGGCCAGGAGACGGAGTTCTTTGATCACAAAACCATATTTTTCGCCGAACTCAAGATCTTTATGATCGGATATGGTTACAATTTTATCAAGTCCTTCGGCCGCACAGAAACGGCTTTGAGCAAAAGGTAAGTCACAAGAAATGGACAATACAACCACATCATTCAGATTGTTTACCTCCGCGTTAAACCTTCTGTTCTGTGCGGCGCAAACACCTGTGTCGATTGATGGGTAAGCAGCGATGATAACAACTTTACCTGCAAAATCGGAAAGTTTTACAGGTGCAAGGCCGGCACCTACCGCATTAAAATCGGGAGCCAAGTCCCCAACTTTTATCTCGTTTCCCAATAAGGTTAAGGGACCACCTGCGAATGTCACTTTAACTGAACTCTCTTTCATTTTTTGAAATTTTAATAATTTTTTTAGATTACTATAATAAATAACAAGTTGTTGAATAAAAGGTTTGCCTTATGTATAAAAAAAACTTGTAGCTTTAACATTTTTTAAATAGCAGAAATCATATAATACATTAGTTCAGGCATTTACAATTTCAACCAATTTGCCTGCAATATCTTCCAGTTTTAAACGATATACAGGACTCGACATCTTTAATGCAGCACGTGGCATTGCAGGTGAGGTCGCACTGCAAGGATTTTGCACTACTGTCAATCCCCCGAATTCTTTGATCAACTTAAGTCCATATGCACCATCCGAATTTGCTCCCGACAAGATAACCCCAATCAAGTTTTTCGAATAGGCCCAGGCAGCAGATTCGAACAAAATATCAATAGATGGTCTTGAATAATTGTGTTTCTCTTCTGTAGATAAGGAAAAGGTAAAATTGGGTTCAATCAGAAGGTGATAATTCGGCGGTGCGAAATAGACATAACCCCGCTTTATTTCCTCGTTATTTTCAGCTTCTTTTACTTCAAGGGGGCACAAAGAGTTCATATAATTAATAAAAGTGTCGTTGTTATGGTCACCAATATGCAAGACAATGATAACCGGAACAGGAAATTCTTTACCCAATGCTGGCAGGATTATTTTCAACGCTTCCAATCCCCCGTATGAAGTCCCGATTACGATTGCCTTATACATCACAATATCTTCTTTTTAAAGATTTTTTGTTTTTCATCCACGACATCAAATAAATTTTCGTGCCCAGAGAATTTTATGCTCTCTTTGGTTCCCAGACATAAAATTCCTCCCGGCACAAGACTTTTATAAAACAATCCAATCACGTGATCCTGGAGGCTCTTTTCGAAATAGATCATCACGTTTCGGCACAAGATCAGGTTAACTTCAGCGAAAACATTATCTGTCACAAGGTTATGATCTGCAAAGACGATCCTGGAGGATAAATTTTTATCAAATATTACTGAACCATATCGGGATTTATAATAGTCGGAAAGTTTGCCCGTTCCACCCGACAACTGGTAATTCTTTTCATACTGTTCAATTTCGCTTTTCTGATAAACGCCCTCTTTCGCGGTTTCAAGCACTTTCTGATTAAAGTCTGTCGCATAAACCTGACATCGGTCAAGCAGACCCTCCTCCTTTAAAAGTATTGCAAGTGAATATACCTCTTCGCCTGTAGCACACCCAGCATGCCATATCTTGAAATAGGCATACGTTTTAAGTTTAGGTATAACATTGTATTTTAATGACTTATAAAAATCAGGGTCTCGAAACATTTCTGTAACATTAATCGAAAGATCATCCAAGAAATTACTGAAAAAAACACGGTCCCTGAGGATCCTGTCCTGAAGCAATGTGACATTTGGGATCATACTCATCGAAAGATGGTGCAACACCCTTCGCCTGATGTGGGCTTTGCTGTAATTTCTGAAATCGTAACCATATCTCAGGAAGATAGCCTCCATCAACAACTGCATTTCAATATTCAGCAGATCGGAATTTGATTCGTTATAAGTTCCATTTGTCATTGGCATTTCCCCGCACGCTTACCTGCCTCAATCAGAATATGACTAAGTTCAATTTCTGTAAAAGGTTTGCTTAAAAAATTGTTCATCCCTGCCAATAGACAACGCTGCTTGTCCTCAGCCATGGCATTAGCAGTCAGGGCAACTATGTAGGCAGATAATTTCTGTGCCTGAATTTTCTCATGCACCCTGATCATGGCAGTAGCTTGTAAACCATCAACTTCTGGCATTTGCATATCCATTAACACCAATTCGTAGTTATTCTTTTTAAAAAGATTAAATGCCTCCAATCCGTCGCACGCAACATCACATTCGCAACCAAATTGTTTCAATGTCAGTTTTGCTACTTTTTGGTTAATGAGATTGTCTTCTGCAAGAAGAATTTTCAGGTTCCGGGGTACAATCCCCGAGTGTTTGTGGCTTTCTATCAGTTTATTTTTTGCCTCTTTTAACGGCAATCGGAACCAAAACGTTGAACCCACATTTAATTCACTGTCCACACCAATCTCCCCCCCCATCAGGTTGACAAGGTTTTTACAGATGGCCAATCCCAATCCTGTACCTCCATATTTACGCGTAATACTGTTTTCTGATTGTGAGAATTCCTTAAATAAAAAATGTTTTCCCTCCTCTGAAATACCAATCCCGGTATCTATAATTTTGAATATGACCCTTACAGAATCCCCTGACTTATCGACAAGTTCCACGTTGATTTCAACACGGCCTTTGTGAGTGAATTTGATCGCATTATTGACCAGATTCATCAATATCTGACTAATCCTCAAAGGATCCCCGTTGAGCATTATAGGAATATCATTACAAAGGTAAAAACTAAAGTCGATACCATTTTCGTCGGCTTTAAATTTCATCAATTGGAAAACGTTATTTAGCAATCCTTTAAGTTCAAAATCTATTTGCTCAAGCTGAATTTGGCCAGACTCGATCTTTGAAAAATCGAGTATGTCATTAATGATCTGCAACAGGTTTTCACCGGAGGTTGTAATGATGGTCAAAAGTTCCTGTTGATCGTCGTTTAACTTTGTTTTTTGCAACAGTTTTGACAATCCGATAACACCATTTAGAGGTGTACGGATTTCGTGGGTCATATTGGCCAAAAACATTGATTTTGTGTGCGTTGCAATCTCTGCCTTGCTTTTCGCAATTTTCAGGTTAAGGTTCGTTTCCTCCATTTCGGCCAGTAGATTGTTCAGCTTTATGCGCTGCAAATAGAGGTCGAGAAATACCTGGACTTTTCCCTTCAAAATGTCCGGGATGATTGGTTTTGGGATAAAATCGACTGCCCCTGTTTCGATTCCTTTGATGATGTTCAAATCGCTTTGATGAATGGCTGAAACGAAAATCACTGGCAGATATTTTGTCTTTTTGCGTTGGCGCATCATTTCAAGTGTCTCATAACCATTCATTCCAGGCATCTGTACATCCAGAATCGCCAATGCAAAATCCTCTTTCAGACTATGTTTCAAGGCCTCTTCACCCGAGAAAGCCCTGATCAGGTCAATATCAAAATCCTCAAGAATCGCCTCAAGGCTTATCAGGTTTTCCAAAAGGTCGTCAACAATCAATATCTTAGGTCTCATCTTCATCCTTATTTTTTATATAACCAAATTTTCAACATTGCAAAAAGTTTATCCTCATTGACCGGTTTCGAAAGATAGTCGTTGGCACCGTTCTTTAAGGCATTTTCATAATCCTCCTTCATGGCTTTGGCCGTGAGACAAATAATCGGAACATTTTGAATATCAGGTGTATTACGAATTACTTTCATCGCTTCGTAACCATTCATAACAGGCATCATCACGTCCATTAAAACCAGATCGATCTCTTTATTTTCTTTCAGCATTTCGATTGCCACCTCGCCATTTTCGGCTTCAAAGACTTCTATATCCCGTTCTTCGAGGATTTTTCCCAGAGCAAAGACATTTCTGATCTCATCGTCAACCACAAGTATTTTCTTCCCTTTAAAAAGTATATCCTCCTCAACTGAGAATGTTTTGATTTTTTGTTCCGGAATAGTTTTTGAAACCTGATGCAAAAATAGTGTTACCTCGTCCATTAATCTTTCATCCGACTTTAACCCCTTTAAAATGATTGCATTGGTAAATGCGGTCAATACACGGTGTTCATCCTTGGACAACTCCTTACCAGTATAAACGATCACCTTTGGGATATTTATCTTATTGACCTTCAGTTTTTCCAGCAGTTCCTTGCCCGAATAGTCGGGCAATCCCAAGTCCAGGATGATGCAATCGAAATTTTCCCGCGAAAGGACTCTAAATGCATCCTCCGCAAAACCAACTTCCTCAATATAAAGATTAAGATCTGAAAGTAAGTCCCTTACAATTTTTCTTGTTTGAATATCGTCTTCCACAACAAGAATTTTTTGTGAGGGTAAAATGAAATCACTCTCAAGCGATTTCAGCGCATCAGCAAATTCAATCGTTTCAAGAGTCTTCAGCTCATTTTCCTCCTTTGAACCATGATACTCGATTGGTGTGATGATATGGACCGGAAGCTTGCTGATCAAAGTATGCAATTTCAACAATTCATAATTGGCCCTGTTATTGGCCAGATCACCAGATAATAGGACAGCTTTGGGGTTAAATTTTTCAGCGAGGAGAATCCCATCGGCAATTGAAGCAGCAACAATCACCTGATAATTTTTCGCCCGAACCTGCTGCATATACCTCTCGGCCTGTGGCTTAGAGGAGTGAATAACCAGGACAGTCCTACCGCTTACAGGTTCAAACCGATCATCGCTCAAAAATTGAGGTAAATATTTATCATTCGCAATTTCAACATCAATGACAGGACCTGAAGTATCAGGAGAAATGACCGGAGTAATAGCGGCATGGCCCTGACTCGCATTATTGTTTTTTTCACCCCGGCGGACAGGTAAATAGACGAAGAAAGAAGAACCCTTGCCAACCTCGCTTTCAAGCTGGATCTCACCTCCAAGCATTTTTATTAATTCGCGTGAAATAGAAAGCCCCAAACCGGTACCCCCAAATTTTCGTGAAATACTGCCATCGGCTTGCTGGAATGCTTCAAAGATTGCCTCAAGTTTTTCAGCTGGTATGCCTACTCCGCTATCCTCGACCTTGATACAACAACAATTGGACTTGCTTAGGCCTTGTGCCGTAAATTTAGCTGTTGGAGAGGGCAACATAAATTCGACCCTGATTTTTCCTGCACCTGTAAACTTAAATGCATTGGAAAGTAGGTTCTTAATAATCTGCATTAGCCTATAACGGTCAGTTTCGATCTGATCTGGAAAACCAAGGTCGGTGGATACCTCAAATATTAGGTGTTTTTCTTCTGCAGTCGCTGTAAAACCGGATAGAATCTCTTCCCTGATATCAGAAGAATTGACAAGACCAAATTCAAAGGTCATTTTTCCGGCTTCAATCTTTGAAAGATCAAGTACTTCATTAATTAAATAGAGTAAATCTGTACCGCTTTTGTAGATTATTTTCGCCGACTGGACCTGATCGGGGGTGAGATTTCCTTTCTTATTGTGCGACAATAAGTTAGATAAAATCAATAAACTATTTAGCGGGGTTCGAAGTTCGTGAGACATATTGGCCAAAAACTCCGATTTGTACTGACTTGATTGCTGTAACTCTTTTGCATTAAATTCGAGTTTATCTTTTGTTTCGGTTAATTCCCTGTTTTTAAGGCTAATATCCTCTTTCTGGATTTCAAGCTGTCGCGTACGCTCTTCGAGTTCTTCATTGGCCACCCTTAGTTCCTCTTGTTGTACCTGTAGCCTTTTTTCACTCTCTGTAAGAACCTTTGTATGCTCGGTCAGCTCTTCATTAGCCACCCGCAATTCCTCCTGCTGTACCTGAAGTTCGCTTGACTGCTCCTGCGTTTTTTGCAGAAGCTCATTTGTCCTCACCAGATTAATGGTAGAACTGATGTTGATGGCAATGATATCGGCAGCCTGTTTGATAAAATTAATTTCCGGTTCGGAGTATTTGACAATCGATGATAATTCCAGCAAACCAACCAATGTTTCATTAAACACAAGCGGCGCAACCACAATTTGACCTGGAAGATATGTGCCTGATGAAGAAAATGTTACATAAGAGTCGGCCGGTACATCATTTAGGATTGTAAATGTTTTTTTTGCAGCAGCCTGTCCCAAAATTCCCTCATTGAGCTTAATCCTTTCTTTCAATTTCTTAGGATCGAAACCAGAAGCTGAAAGCAATTTAAGATATTGATATTCTGCATTATATAGATGAATACTCCCTAATTGGGAATGAAGGAAACCCATCATAAAATTCAAAGACTTTGATGACAGGTCGGTTAAGTTATGGTCACCTCCCAAAACTTCATTGATCGTATTGATTCCCGATTTAAACCAGAAATCCTGTCCGGCTTTGGTATTCGCTTCTTTTAACTTTGCTACCATGATATTAAGCGCAATACTCAGGGCATCCTGATCTGAACGAGGGGTAAAAATTTGATTGTAATCGCCTTCAGCTACTTTTTTAGTATGTTCAACTACCTCGCGAAGCCCTTCCTGGATCTTACCTGAAGATTCAGCAAGTTGCCCGATTTCGTTAGTTGACTGAATATTCATTTGTGAATCAAGGTTTCCCAAGGCAACGTTCCTGAAGTTTTCAATCAACATTTGGACAGGATCTACGATTGAATTGGTTATTAAATTTCCAATAATCACTAAGAGGATAAGAAGAACAACAACAATAATTAACATGACAATTAAAAGCATTTTGCTCGCATACTCATTCAGGGAAGCAAAAATAACGGCAAAATCGCGGTAAAAGTTCCTCATATTGTCCAAATCGGTGGCAAGTTCGCTACTCACCTCAATTTTACCACTCTTTTGTTCCAGAATCTGTTTCTTGATCTTTTCGCCCAGCTCGTATCCCTTCCTTGTAATTTGCTGAGCTTCGGTGATCTTGCTTTTACTGACCGCCAAAAATAATCTGATGCGACTGCTCAATAAATAAGCATTATCCCTGTCAAAATTAAGTCCCTCTTTATATGTATCATATAAAATGTCTATGCGCTGTTTTTCAGGAAGTTGAAGCAATTGATCGATAATTGCAAAGTTATGGGTCATTTGGTTGGCTGCATTAATGTGTACGACAGCCGAATCCAGTAATTGACGGTTACCAAACAAACTTGAATTATAAAAGCATTCCACTCCCATCTGAAAAGTATTGTTATGAACTCTTTCGGAATTAAAGATAATACTCAACAATCTACTGGTTTGAAATGCGTAATTGGAGACAAAGCCCAACGCTGCGATACTTAACAGGGCTACCAAACTCATAATTCTGAGTTTGGTTCGGATTTTCAATTGGTTAAAATTCAGCATAACAATTCGGTATTTTTTGAAAACCTAAAAGTAAGAAATGGATGCTGATAAAAAACACGAATCGGCTTTATTTTTTCTTCAACCTTAAAAGAGCAATTTCAGGAGGACAGAAGAAACGGATTGGAGGTATTACAGTTCCAACTCCTGAAGTAATATAGGATTGTGTATTCCCGGAACGAATGAGTCCATAACGATATTTCTGTCCATATACAGAGGGCAAAATAGGTGCCCAACCAACTATTGTGACTTGTCCTCCATGTGTATGTCCCGACAGGGTTAGATCTATTAAGTCGGAGTGGATATTTTCAAGGTAATCGGGGTGATGTGACAACAGAATTGCAAAATCAGTTTCTTTAAGCCCCCTTAAAGTATTTTCTGGTATTTGGGTATCATACCAAAGATCACCCACTCCACCAATCTTAATACTGTCGCCCCCTTTTTTTACCCAATAAGATTTGTTATCGCAACACATGATCCCATATTCCTTCATCTTCATTTTGGTCAAATCCGGATCTGATCGTTGATCCCGATTTCCCAAAACACCATATATTCCCAAAGGAGCCCTAAGTTTACCCAACTCGCTAAATACCGGTGCAATGTATCGTTGGCGAATAAGAACATAATCGCCACCCAAAAGGATAAGGTCTGGATTAAGCCGATTGATCCTTTCAACAATTTCGGCTAATTGAGGTGTAGAAAGGAATGGTCCAAAATGGATGTCAGCAATGAAAACTATTTTAACCCCATCAAAAGCAGGAGGAACATCCGAAGATGCAATTTCTACTTCATTGATTTTAACATGATGAGCATTATAATACCCGATTGCAAATAGAAGTACTACCAGCAAACCGATGACGCATAATTTCCAAAAAAACCAATAAAATCTTTTCATTTTATTTTTTCCGCAATTGTATAATTCTGAAATTTCCGTTGAAATCAGCTTTTAAATCAAATACTGTTAACAAGTTCGAATTTCCAAATATTGTTTCTGCACTGCGCGTAATATTGCTGAACAACAAATTGGTCAATGGGTTCAATAATTTTCTTAACAATGACACTGTATTGCCACTCGGTACAAATTTATCAAATATAGCAATCCTACCACCAGGTTTTAAAACCCTTTCACACTCTTTGAGACAAGCAATCGGATCGGGTATTACTGCCAGGATCAAATGCAAAATAATTTTATCAAAACTATTGTCCTGAAAACTGAGTTTCTGACCATCCATGACAAGGGCAGAAAGATGCCGATTGTAGATATGGTTCTTTTTCAAGGTTCGAGCAATCATAGCTGTGGTAATATCAGTGGCAGTAATCCTGCAATCTTCGGTAATGAATTCCAAATCCAAACCTGTGCCGACTCCAACGATCAGAACATTATCCCCCTTTTGAATATCAAGAGCCCTGATTGATTTGTCCCGTGATTTGGAAAAAATTGTGCCCAAAATATCATAGCCAGGTGCGTACGCAGTATAACGGATTTTATTCCATCTGTTTGTGTTGATCAGGTGCCATTTCTTCATAACTATTTTCCTATTTTCACCATCGCCACTCCCTGAGCCGGAACCAGTGAACTAAATTTATCCTGGAAAATTCCCAGATCCTTTTGTCGCCAGAGGTCGCGGACCATTTGTTTTCCAGATAATTGAAGCGTTTTCCAGTCGGCAGTAACTTCAACCGCCACCTTTCCACGGTTAAATAACCCTACAGCCCTGGATCCGTCGGCAAGCTCCTTAACCATTATAAAACAATTGTTTGGCAGCAGGGTTACCTTCCCGCTTTTCCCCAGTATATCCTGATCAATATCAATGACCTCCGGATTACAAAGTATATTGATCGTAAATTCATCGAGCTTCGACATGTCACCGCTATAGACAAGTGGAGAGGCCATCAGGCACCACATCGACATATAAGCATATTGCATCGCAGGTGGCATCGGTGTAAGATGGGGCAACCCCATTTTTCCAGCGTCGCCAATGTAACCAATCTGGATGTAATCCGGATCGTTCCATGAACCAGGTTTTGAGTACTCCCCATGTTTACTGTTGTTAATCGCCACATCAAAGATTTTGTCCAATTCAAAGCCGAGATCGCCAGAAGTCCTCCAGCACTGTGACCCAATCTCTTCCCCCCATTTCCAGACATCGCCCATCCCATACTGACAAAGGTTCAAAACGATGTCGCGGTCAAGGGATTTCAGGATCGTCCCCATTTGCCTGTAAGGTTTTTGATAAGCTTCAAGGCTTTTGTCTTTTCCTGCAATCTGGCCATACGAACACCAGTCGTATTTGAGAAAATCGAAGCCCCATGCTGCAAATTGTTTTGCATCCTGTTCTTCGTGCTGATAAGCCCCGGTAAAACCGCCGCAAGTCAACGTTCCTGGCGAAGTGTAAATCCCGGCTTTAAGACCCATCCTGTGAATGTAGTCTGTAAGCCCCTTCATATCAGGGAAATAGGTATTGGTGTTAATGTTTCCCTTCTCATCCCGTAACGGACCGACACGCTTTGGATCATTGTTTTTCGGGGCATTCATCCAGCAATCGTCAATATTTACATATTGATATCCGACATCTGTCATGCCACTATTAATCATCACATCGGCAGCTTCGCGCATCATTTTATCGGTCACCCTGTCATAATGGGCATACCAGTGGTTATATCCCATCGGAGGGGTAAGTGCCAATTGGTCGCCAGAAACAATTTTAAAAATCCGTTTGGACTTGCCTTTTGAATTTCGTGCCTGAAGCAAAACATGATATTCCCCTTTCACAGGTGATCGACCTGTGATTATGCCTGTTGCCGGATCAAGTTTTAATTCTTTGGGTAAATCCTTTACAGAAAAGGTAATCGGCCTTATCCCCTGACAAGGAATCCGATAGACAAAATCGTGTCCGGGCCGGCAGCCATAAACCATTGGTCCGTTGATGCGGGGTTGGGGTTTTGGTGCGGGTGTCAGGATCTCGTTGTTCGGAGCAGCACCTTTGATTCCATTTTCAGCACAATAAGAGATGATCGGAATCGTGGACAGAACAGAGGCAAAAACCAATAAAACAATGTAATTAACTGATTTACTTTTCATTGTGTTTTTGAATTAACAGGTTTATTTTGTAAGTGAGAAAAATCCATTTTTGGGAAGCTTCAGTGAAGAGGCGGGCATATTCTCCAGTTTAACAGTTTTGCCGAGGACATCGCCCTGGGCTTTATTTCCGGCAATTGTGATTTTGCTACATGCATCAAGGGTTATACCGGCTTTTCTGGAATGGAAAGGCGTAAACTTGTTGCTCCGGATCATTGTATTGTCCGAAAAAGTCAATCCCTCAACCGATTTGGCATAAAGAACCGGATAATCAAAAGGGTGAAACTCATTTCCGATGATCCTGATATTTTTATGGAATGGTTTATCTGACTGTGGCTTAGGAATTTCTGGAAAGATACTGATGATTCCTTCACAGAACTGGTACATCGAAGTCATACAAGGATCCAGAAAGATATTTTTTTGAATCAGCACATCGGTCACCGCACCCGATTCGTACCAGGCATTCGCATCCCCGGCAATCAGGATAGCTGCACCGCTCGATTCAAAAATATTGTTTTCAATCACCACCTTTCCAGGCGTTGTAATCAGTATGCCACGGGCACGGCAACTTTTGAAATTGCTGTTGGTGATCGAAACCGAAGCAGTCCAGGACAAGTTTTCCAAAGCATTTCCTTCCTTTATTCCCAAAGGCAACGCCTCCTGAAACTCAAGGTCGAATACTTCATTGTCTATTTTAGTAAAAGATTTTACCTTTCCTGTTGCGACAGTTTGCATACTTTCATTTTCGATAAAACCAACCTTGTCATCCGGGACTGCCCAGGTCATTCCGACACTTTGTTCGTGCATAAACTTGCATTTCAATTTATTGCTTCCGATCACCTCCATGATCCTGACACTCGTTCCATGAACATTGATCGGATCGTCCATCAATCCGGCAAATTCACAATGGTCAACAGTAATCTGACCTTTGCAATTGGAGTAATGGAACCCATCGTCATGACCGCTTAGATAACGGTTTTTGGCAGGATTGGGTACAACCTTTACATTCCGGAAGGTGAGGTCGCCAGCATATTGGGAAAGGACACCCAATCCTGCCGTATGGTAAATATTTATATCATAGAGGTTTACATTGTTGCTGTTGCAAATAAAAATTCCGGCATGGTCACGGTAGCTGTGCCGTAGGACCAGGTAATTTCCAATAGCAGGTTTCCGTTTGAAAGGGTAAGCCAGCCGTACCATACCATTTCCCAAATCCTGTGCTTTGTATTTGTTCCACGAATTCCCAAGGCAGGGACTATCGCCTGTCCCCTGCGGAATTAAACGGGTCTCCTTGTCAAATTCCATTACGCCGTTCCAGTAACTTTTCCAACCTTCACCAACGAAAACCAACTTGTCCTTTTCAATGATATAAGGGGATTCCAATTGATTGATTTTTAATTCAATATAGGAATCAGTTACCGACATGACCTGACCCTGAGCTGTCAAGGGAATATCCCAGTCGATGCTTACATCTTTAATAGTGATGTTGGTACTCTGATCGACAGTAAAAGGTTGCATCCGGTCGTGAAAAACAAATTCGGAACCTTTACAATCGATAGTAAGGTTGTGCTGTTTTTCAATAAAAACAGCCAGCCGTTTTGGATTGTTGTCGGTCGTATTCGATTCGTAATAATCCTTCTCAATGCAATGCTGTGGCCAGAAATCGTACCGTCCTTTCGGAAAGACAAGAACAGCATTTTCTTTCCCTTTACAGGATTCCAATGCCTTGATAACAGCAAGTGTTACATTCTCCCTTGAATTGGGTGTAGCACCAAATTTGGCTATGCTAATTGAATCTGTTCCACTGCCCTTTGAACTGATTGGCCAAATCCCGAGCAAGAAAACAAATGAAAGAAAAACTATGTAATTACCTGTATATCTGATCATAGCAATTTCTATTTTCCAATTTCCAATTTCCAATTTCTATTTTCCACTTTCATTGAATGATTGAGATGATTTTCTCTCCTGTAAGTTCAACTTTTGGATTGAACTGATTACCAGCCATGTATTTTGTGAGGCTGTACAGCATTTGTTTTGCTTCGGGGCGTGTTTCCAAACCTTCATTAAAATCGATTCCCGAGACAACGATTTTACCTTTTCCCACTTTAGCCTCAAAAACAAGTGCAAGCGGACGGTTTTTAAACCAGTCGTCGATCACACGAACGATAGGTTGCAACCCTGACGGGAAGGTTGCCATGTTAATGGCATTTGAATGGCTCATGGCGTCCCACCATTGCCAGTTGCTGTAATATTCGGTTGGGAATTCTTCTAATGCTGGATGTTTGGGATTGCATAAAATTCCTAAAGTATGAGGAGCTTGTCCTCTCGTCCACGCCGTATTCCAGAAGATGGACGAAAATCCAATCCCTATATTTCCACCAAATTCGGGTTTTAGGGTTCCTTTTTTCAAAGTCAATAAAACTGAGCCACCTTGCTGAAGAAAATCCAATGCGGCTTTGTCCAGAACCGGTGTCAATTTAATCTTGTCAACGCCCTCAACCTTTGCATTGATTTGGGGATATACCCAAAGTTCCCAGCTATTGGCGAAACCGTTTACTGAAACCTCAAACGTTAGCTTCTCAGGCGATGCGACAGAGGCAAGTGGTACGGCCACCTTTCCAATTTGGATGCAATTACCTAATTCAATGTTAATTACAGGCAATTTCCCAGACTGGATTATTTTTCCGTTCTGACCGGTAATTTTCCATTCCGGGGTGCAGGCAGAAATTGGTTCATCGCCAAAATGTGCAACCTCAACAGATGCTTCAAACGTTTCGTTGTTGGTGAAAACCTGTTTTTTCAGACGGGCAAGCGGAACAGTTGAATTGCAGAACCGGCTGTATTCTTTGGGGGTAATGTACCCTTTTTCATCCCAGAAGGCATCAAGCACACCAACCAAAGCCGATCCCTGACCAGGGAAATCATGCAGATCGAGCAATTGAAAACCACCAAAACCTGGAGTTCTCAGGGCAGCCTCTATATCAGCCTTATAGCACAAAGCTTGTAGTTTTCCGGAGGCAAGCAAAAAGGTGTCGGCCAACTGTGCCATGCCATTGTCTTTTAATGTTTCCTGGAATATCTCGAAATTTTTGGCTCTAAGCACACCATCATATTTGACAATTTCTTTAAAATTTGGATAGACGCACCATTGTCCGATTTCGTGGCTTACCACAGGTTGTTTAAAAGTGGCGATTTTGGAAGACCAATCATAGTCGGTTGTAGGGGCTGCACGGTTGATGATGCTTTTCAGTTGTTCGCCCCAACCCTGAATTCGTGGGTTTGGTGAACTCAGGTAATCGTTGACTTCGAGGTTTGGCCAGCCGGCTCCAGAGGTATAAATCCGGCGACTGTCTTTTTTCTTCCAGAAATTCACAAAATCGGTAAGGAACTGAACCTGGTTCTTACCGGCCGGTTCGTTACCATACAACATCATACAAAACGAAGGATGGTTGCCATAGTTTTCGACCATCCGCTGGCTCTCCTCGTAAAGATATTTATCGAATGGGTTTCCATCACCCAAAGTTGTGGAGCTATTGGCCCAGGAAGAACATTCGACCTGAAGGTAAAAGCCGGCCTGGTCGGCAGCCTCAAAAGCGGCATTTGGAGGGCACCACGAATGGAACCGCATGTGGTTCAATCCATGGGCACGGCAAATATTGAAAATACGGAGCCATTCTGAAGTGGATGTTGGCGGATAACCAGTTTTGGGGAATATCGCACATTCCAGAGTCCCACGCAAAAAAGTTGGCTGTCCATTGATTTGAATCTGTTTCCCAACTGCCTTAAATTCCCGCATCCCAAAATTAACTTCCTGTTTATCTGTTATTCCGGAATTTTGATCTGTTATTTCGGCAACAAGTTTGTAAAGATTGGGGTGGAATTCGTTCCAAAGTTTGCAATCTTCTTCCATCTGATAAGTCATGGAGAGGATATTTTCGCCATCGTTGAGGATATAATTGGAAGATTTCCTGTCCGGGTTGCTTGCTCCTGTAACTTTAATGTTCATTTTTACCTTAACAAGATTGCCTGTAGGATTACCAACACTGACTTTGACAGAAATTCTTTTGTTCTGAACATCTGGGTAAACCTGAATGGAACGAATTGTAAGTTTGGGGCGTGCTTCGAGAATCAATTTACCTACCATTCCGTTCCAGTTGGTTTGGGTATGGTCCGAAATACTGTGCGAATTCAATCCCGGATCGATCTCCTTTGTGCGGTTATCGACACAAATTGTCAAGGTGTGTTTACCGGCAGCAAGCTTCGAAGTCAGATCGTAAATATGGGGAGTTCCCAAGGAATTGCGCATCCCGATTTCCTGGTTATCGATCCAAAGCTTGGTTTCCCAATGGCACCTCTCGAGGAACAAGCTGATATTTTGCCCAACCCAATCTTTGGGAATATCCACTTCTCTCTGATACCATGCGGCTCCCTGATAATGCTTTACCGATTGCAGCCAGAAAGGAATTTTGATGTTTCCCGGCTCGCGGTACTTTGCATAATCGGGGCTTTTAAAATAGGAACTGTCAACGATCTGACCGGTCCAGGCTGTGTTCAAAGTAATATCGTCACCTTTGCCATTTGATGTCATCGAGCCAGGAAGTGTCACCTGATCGGAAAGTGGTTTGGAGAACCATTTCTCTGTAATCCCCTTGTCGTTGGGGTCCACAGCAAATTTCCACGTGCCTGAAAGATCAATTTTGTTTTCAACCTTATTGCTGCAACAGGTAAACAGTAAAAGGAACAAAAACCCCAATAATTCAATTTTTTTCATACTCTAATAATTATAATCAAGATGTTAATTGCATTTTTTCAAAATAACCGACTATCGCCGGAGCTATATCCTGTCGTAAATCAGGTTTACAATACCGGTTTTGAATGGAGTACATTCTGTCAAAGCCCAGGTTGTTTCTTTGGGCTTATCGGGAAACAAACGGATTCCTTCACCGATAATTGTCGGAATAATCGTCAGGACCATCCTGTCGAGTAAATGTTGGTTCAAAAATGAGGTAATCAGTTTTCCACCGCCCACCAACCAGATGTCTTTACCCTTCTCAGTCTTTAATCCTTCGACAAGATTAGTAAGACCCTCATTAACTAAGTATGTATCGGGACTTTTGATTTTGAACTTTGGGTCACTTGCCACAATATAACTCTCTATACCCTTGTAGGGCCAGTCAATACCAAAGCTCAGGATTTCGTTATAGGTATTCTTCCCCATAATGATTGAGCCAACTCCGCCCATGAATTCATCATATCCATAGTCAAGATTTTCCGGATTGGGGAATTCGATCAGCCAGTCCAGGTTTCCATCGGGCCGTGCAATATAACCATCTAAGGTTGTTGCAGTAAACAAAACGACTTTTGGCATATAATGTGTTTTAAATCAAACTTATATATAATTAATATTCAAGGACTTATAACTAAATGTAAATTTGGGCTACTCTTTCTTTCTATTGAGTTTCTTAATAGCTTTATTAAAATCGCTTTCGATGAACTTATCTTGGGCAATCCTGTACCTTTCAAATTCACCATTGTAAACCCCTTAATGATGTATTCTTTAAGCCTTTCGGTCGCCCAAATACGAAAGGCTGTTGCCTGACTGCTGTTTACACGATAACCGACGGAAATAATGACATCGAGGTTGTAAAACCGGGTAATCGTTTCCTGTGTTTTTCCTTTGATGGCACCATGTGGAGTGGTATGTGCAAAATTTGCACATACCAGTTGCTCATTTAATTCTCCTGTTTTAAAAATATTGCCAATGTGCTTTGTAACAACCGTTCTATCGACCCCAAACAAATCGGCTATTTTTTGTTGGGTAAGCCAAATGGTTTCGTTCTGCAAATGGATTTCCACCCTTACATTCCCATTTGGCGTGGTGTAA
This sequence comes from Mariniphaga sp., assembly GCA_037128295.1. Taxonomy (GTDB): domain Bacteria; phylum Bacteroidota; class Bacteroidia; order Bacteroidales; family Prolixibacteraceae; genus JAAFHB01. The sequence goes on along the minus strand of JBAXWR010000035.1, from coordinate 11,887 downwards.
AGCAGTATTTCGTTAAAGCCGCTTTCGGATGGATTGATCTTTTTCACGTAAAGTGCTTTCCAATTGTTAATACAGGCATGTCTAGGGCATAATTAATTCAAACAAAGCAACATCAGTGAGGTTACGAGGTTGATTTCCTGGATGAAGTTTTCCCTTGATTTTTATGTATGCTCCAGACGTCATATGAGCCCTATCTGCTTCTTTATATTGTCCTGAATTTAATGTTGTCTTCGCTTTGATAATTTCATCTTCCTGATAAAGATTTAAAATTATTTCTCCTGAACGCAATCCATCATCGTCAATTTCGCCTGCGAGATGTTCCACTGTCGCCATAAACACATCTTCCTTTTTCTTCGATTGTTCTGTATTTCGCAACTCACGCCTTACATCATCAATTCTCGAAAAATAGTCTTTCTGAACCCTTATTTCCTTGGCTATTTTCAAGTTTGAAGGTAAGGCCAGAGAACCTGCAAAATTAAAATCGACCCACAAATCAAAATCATCATTTTGCTCCTGAAAATTTGCAATAGCTTTGCATAAGTTTGAAGAAACATAAGGGTTTAAGCCTTGCTTAATTTCATCTACCAAGATCGTTAAAGTATCAGCATGAATGGCCATTACTAAATCATTCAACCCTTTGTTAATCGTTAATGTAGTTTGCCTGACAAAAGGCATAGTATCATCACTAAATAAATTGGCTTGAATATCAACTGCTTTTAGTGGACTTGAAACTTTCAGAACAAAACTACCTTTTTCAGTGTGGCGGAATCTTGACTTTTCGATTAGTTCCAAGGCCTCTGAACGGTTCATTCGCGGATGATGTGCCTGTGGTTTTAAAACAGTACATGCAGCAGAAACAAATAATTCCTTTGCACCATTGATTGCTGATACTGCATACGATAACGGGATGAAACTTTCCTCATTTCTCGTATCGATAACTCTAAATCTTAGTGTATCCTCTTTCATTTCCTGTATTTCAGACAATACTGTGGCAATGGATCTACCTTGTAATTCAGCTATTTTGGAGATCGCAATTTCAATTGCTTCGGCATAATCGGGTGCTGAAGTGTCGATTGGAAAGTTAATTTGTCTTTTATGAAATTGAGGGTTGCTCGCCACATATAGTTTGTCTTTTATAGGTTCGGCTAAAAAATTCCAACCGTGCAGCTTTGTATAATCACGTAAATCGGCAGATGCAATTTTGCCAAATAGCAATTGCCGATCCGTTAATTCCTCAAAATATTCTGATGATAAAGAATAACTCATGGTCTGGTATATTTTAAAATCTCATGTCGGGATAATTTTGCAAAAATCTCCAAAAGGCTATTGCTATTCATAATTTGTGAAGTTGGTAAATAAACCGTTTCTCCGGTTTTGTTTGAAGGATTACCTGCACCTCTTAAGCTTGTCCAATAAGCACATTTTTTCAATATCAACTGTGACACTGAAATGTTCAGCCAATCAGCCGCATTATTCGGAAGAAATAAAACAACCAGTATTCTTGGAACAGAAACGGTATCTGCTCTTAAATCATTGTATCGTTTAACTTCCTTTAAGAAATAGGAATAATGGCCGTTTTTTTCAATAGGAACGCTAATCGTGGCTTTTAATTGAACATTAATTGTGATTTCTTCGAGATAACCGCCATTTGGAAAAGGTCCCCAGCCTGTAATAGTTGCATCAATGCCATTTCCATCAAGTGACCTTGTTGCAACGAAACATGATGCCCCCGCATTCGAAGCCACTGCATGTAAATAAGCATAGCTCAATTCGCTTTCAATATCATTTACAGTTAAAGGTCCCATTGTGTATTCATTGTTACAGATTGCTAATATACACTTTTTTCAAATTAAAATATCTATTGGATTAATACTGGCACAACTAATTAACTGGCACAATCCTTGCCACCCAACCCCCACCTGCTGCCATTTTCAATTTCAGGGTTTCGCCCGATTGAAAATCCTTGCTGGTTTTTATGTAGTCTTCTGCCCTTGTATTGGCATTGATCCCATCTTCAATGAGTTCGATGTGGTATTTGCCTGGGGAAAGGAAATCTGTAGTCAAATCAAGGGTGCGTTCCTTTTGATTGGTGATCGCACCTACAAACCAATCTTTACCAGACCTCCTGCCAATCACGGTATATTGGCTGATCTTTCCCTGGAGAAGTCGGGTCTCGTTCCATTCCACAGGAATTTTGGTCAGGAAATCGGTACACTCCTTCTCGCGGTAATAATCGGTAGGTGAGTCTGGCAACATCTCCATCGGACTGCTCAGGATCACAAACAAAGCCATCGCATGGGCACGAGTTCCCTGTCCCATCGGATAATCACCAATTGGGCGGAAATTCCCTTTTGTTGAATTGCGCATGGTTGCCGGGATGTAATCCATCGGACCGGTAAACATCCGGATATAGGGCAACAGGTTGTGATGTTCAGGATTATCCCAGTTATTGCCCCCATTGTATTCAAATTCGATGAGTGATTCACGCGTAAGAAGGTTGGGATATTTGCGGCTTAACCCACACGGTTTGTAGGCTCCGTGAAGATCGACAACCATTTTTTTCTCGGCGGCTTTTTTGACCATGGCTTCATAAAACTGAACCATTGGCTGATCGTCACGGTCCATAAAATCCATCTTGATCCCTTTGATGCCCCATTTTTCAAACTGGTCGAAAGCCTGGTCCCATTGTTTGTAAAGGGAGTGCCAGATCACCCAGAGCATCACATCGACACCTTTCTGTTTTGCATAAGCGGTGACTTCGGCCATATCCAATCCAGGAACTGTGTGCAACAAATCATCTTTGGGAGACCACCCGTCGTCGAAAAGGAAATAGCGGAAACCTTTGGCTGCGCAGAAATCGATGTAGTACTTTGCTGTTTCGGTGTTGACCCCGGCTTTGAAATCGACCCCATAAATGTTGTTTTTCCCCCACCAGTCGAACATCACCACCCCTGGTTTGATCCATGAAACATCTTTCAGTTCGGTTGGCGATGCCAGGAGGTAAACCATGTTATTGGTAATCAACCCTGATTCACTATCAGTTATCGCAAAAAGCCGCCAGGGATAAGTCCTGGTTCCCTGAACTTTTGCGATGTAATCGAAAGTTTCAGCAACCTGACCCTGAACATAGGCATTACCGGAATAGGAATATTTCTTGGGCAAATTCGGGGTCGAAAAATTCAAACCAGCCTTTCCCGTACCTAAAACCCATGATCCCGGATAATTGTATAGATCTGATTCAGTGATCATTACAAATAACCTGTTTTGCTTTTGGATCAGTACGGGCAAATGGCATAATTTGCCTTCTTCGACACTGCTTACCTTTTTGAATTCATAAGGCGTTTCGTAAGATGACCGGAAGGATTTTGAAGGCTGAAAACGGATCGAATCGTTTTCCCCAAGTTGAATGTTGAGATTTTCCTTGAGAATTGTCAGGCTGTCTTTGAGGTTCGTAGAAAAACGGTAGGCAAGACCTTCGTTAAACAGGCGGAAAGTGAGGGAATATTCAGATTTGAAAACAACTGTCAATTCGTTGTAACAGTTTTTATAGGAATCGCTTTTGTCCCTGATAAGGGGCTTTACCTCCTCGTCAATGCTATTTCGGGTTATTTTTTTTATGGCCAGATTGGCAAATGGCTGCTTTTCCCCGATTGTCTGAAGCGAAATGCCAACAAGACTTAAAACTAAATTGTTGTTTTTAAGAACTTTAACTTTAATACCTTGATTAACTTCTATTTCAGTCGTCAATTTCCCATCTGGTGAATTGAAATCGTACTTTTGCGCTTTCCCATTGAAGCAGATCAAAATTCCAAAGGCCAAAAACAGTATATTTTTCATCCATCAATTTATTAATGAGTTAGCTTAATTTCAATCTCCTCCAGGCTTTTGCCTTTCGTTTCCGGAAGTTTTTTCAGGATAAACAAGAATCCTGTCAGGCAGATAAAAGCGTACAACCAGAAAGTGCCGCTTGCATTGAGCAGTTTGTTCAGGATCGGAAAAGTATAGGTGAGTACAAAACAGGCCATCCATAGAGCGGTTGTCGCAATTGCCATGGCAGCTCCCCTGATGTTGTTCGGGAATATTTCCGAAAGGATGACCCATGTGATCGGGGCCAATGTAAGAGAGTAGGTTGCGATGGCAAACATCACCAACATCAAAATAGCCAGACCTTTTAATTCGAAAAAATAGCTGGTTCCCAACAAGAGGTAAATAATTGCAAGTCCGGCTGAGCCGAGCAGCATGAGTTTCCGGCGTCCCCAACTATCGACCATCCGCATTGCCAACAGGCAAAATATCAGGTTGACCGCCCCAGTTATGACAATGTTGAAAAGGATATCGTTCACCGAATATCCGGCTGAGGAGAAGATCTCTTCGGCATAATTGAAAATCACGTTGATGCCGCACCACTGCTGGAATATGGCGAGGACGATTCCCAAAACAAGGACAGGCCTCACCTTTTTGTTAGCCAAAGCTTTCCATTCCGATTTTGTATCGATTCCTGTAAGTGTTTCAGCGATGTTGTTCTTTTCTTCAATCGCATAAGCATGGCCACCTATCTTTTCAAGGATCCGGATGGCAGCTTCCCATTTGCCCGATTTACCGAGATAGCGTGGGCTTTCAGGAATCAAAAACGCCAATATAAAAAACAGCAACGCGGGAACTGTCCCAGCCCAGAACATCCATCTCCAACCTGTCTGTCCGTTCCACGATTGGAGGATGAGTTGGTCGGATGCCCCATCCGGAACTTTTTCGGCAATCAGATAATTGATGATTTGTGCAGCAAGGATACCAATTACAATCGTCAGTTGGTTTACAGAGACCAACCTTCCGCGCATCGAAGCTGGGGAGATTTCGGCAATGTACATGGGCGAGAGTGCCGAAGCCAACCCAATCCCGAGGCCGCCGATCAGACGGAAAATGACAAATAGGGTAAATTGGTTCACCGCACCTGTACCAATTGCCGCAATTGTAAAAAGGGCAGCGGCACCGATCAACGGGATTTTCCTGCCAAAGCGGTCGCTAAGGTAACCTGAAATAATGGCACCGAACAGGCATCCAATCAGGGCGCTGCTCATTGCCCATCCCTGGAGGTTTGGGGATTGCGTGATTTCGAAGAACCGCTCATAAAATGGTTTGGCACCACCGATTACAACCCAGTCGTAACCAAAAAGAAGGCCCCCCATAGCAGAGACTAGGGTAATGCCCAGAATAAAGCTTTTGTTGAGTTTGATGTTTTCCACAAGTTCACATATTAGTTGCACAAAAATAAAAGAAGAATAATGAATATTGAATGTTCCATGAATTAACTTGTTATAAAACATCAGATTTTGTGTTTATTTGTATTGAATTTAATAAAGAGACCTTCAAGGTTTCAAAAACCTTGAAGGTCTTTGGCTAACTAATTAATATCTTTAACAATGAACAAAAAACCAATTGTTTATTTTTCGATTCTGATTGCTGCCACAATGATGGTGTCGTTTACTTCCAAACCAAAGAAAAACCTGCCCTCCGGTTACCAGGGCAAACCTTTTCAGGATGAGGTCTATAAATCTGGTGCACAGGTCATTCCCGGTAGGGTTCAATGTGCATTGTTCGACCTTGGGGGCGAAGGTATAGGTTACCACGATTCCGATTCGATCAACAACGGAAGCGGCCCTTATAACCATCAACCCGGACATTGCGAACCAGGTGCCGAATATGTTGCCTATTTCCGGATCAATGAAGGTGTTGACCTATCCTATACAAAACAAAAGCTCGATTTCAGCCATCCGAATCCATTCACACCCGACAAATGGCAACAATTTATCGGATGGACAAAAGACAATGAATCATGTAATTACACTGTAAACGTTCAAAAAGCAGGAACTTATCAGGTTGGGATCCTCTATTCCAACGAACCGTGTAATTTTAAATTACTTGTCAATAATGTGGAAGCCGGAAACTATACCGGACCTTTAAAAACAGCCAGCTATCATACGTGGAACAGGGCAGACAATGTAGGGACCATCACTTTCACAAATCCCGGCCTTAACCTATTGACCCTTGTTTACAAAGGTGGCAGCAACTATGCTTATCTCGATTTCACATTCTTAACCAAATAAATAGTACAATGAAACCATTTTTTATCTTTCTTCTCGCATTTACTCTTTTTTCATGTAGTAATCAAACAAAAGAGAAACCTATGAATCAGGTTGTTGATGAAGCTTTGAGTTTTTCAACACAACAATACCTCCGGATGGCCGAAAAATATGCTGGTCAGGACAGTATCCTTCCCCGTACTTTTCAAAATGGAAAGATGGTGACCTCCGATTCGCGTTGGTGGACCAGTGGGTTTTTCCCCGGTTCACTGTGGTATTTGTACGAAAATAGCAAAGACGAAAAAATGCTTGCCTTTGCAAAGAAATATACAGCACGTGTAGAGCGTGAGAAATACACCACAAACAATCATGACGTCGGTTTTATTTTAAAATGCAGCTTTGGCAATGGACTCCGTTTGACAGGTGATACTTCCTACATTCAGGTAATGCTGACGGGTGCAAAATCGCTTGCGACCCGGTACAATCCCAAAGTTGGGTTGATCCGTTCGTGGGATTCGAGAAAAGATGTCTGGCAGTATCCTGTCATCATCGACAATATGATGAACCTCGAATTGATGCTTTGGGCTTCTGATGCCTCAGGTGACCCCACCTTTAAGCAAATCGCATTATCACATGCAGATAAGACCATTCTTAATCATTATCGCCCCGACTTTAGTTGCTACCATGTCGTTTCGTACGATACGATTACTGGAATTCCTCATAAAAAGCAGACCCATCAGGGTTATTCCGATGATTCGTCATGGAGCCGCGGACAGGCATGGGGTTTGTATGGCTACACAATGATGTGCAAGGAGACCAAAGAACCACGTTACCTTGAACAGGCACAAAAAATTGCCAATTTCCTGATTAACCACCCACGTATGCCACAGGATTTTGTCCCTTATTGGGATTTTGATGCACCCGGTATCCCAAACGAACCACGCGATGCTTCAGCAGCATCCATCATGGCTTCAGCATTGATCGGATTGAGCCAGTTGGGGGATAAAGATTTAGCGGCCAAATATCTTTCGGTTGCCGAAAAGCAGATCAGGTCACTTGCTTCACCTGCCTATTCTGCCAAATTGGGTGAGAACGGCGATTTTATATTGATGCATGGCGTTGGTTCTCTTCCTCACAAATCGGAGGTTGATACACCTTTAACTTATGGCGACTATTATTATATTGAAGCGTTGGTCAGGTATAAGAAATTGCTTCACTGATCATTCTTTAAACCCTCAAGGTTGTGGCAACCTTGAGGGTTCAAAGCAGGGTGTCCTGACATTGTGGGGAGTTACTCTACAAATGTAATTAACTGTATATCAATTAAATATTAATAATGAAAAATAATTGGTCAAAGCATCTCCTGATTTTATTCGTTGCTATTGTTTGTGTCAATATCGCAATTGGCCAGACAAAGACCCGTAAAATGGATTGTTCTGCAAAACTTGAGGATGATCTTTTGACTCTTGAAAACAGTCAGATTTCGAGGGTTTACGATTGGAATGGCGGAAACCTGATCACCAAATCCATTACGGATAAGCAAAGCGGTAAAGTATGGGTCATGAACACGAAGAAACCCGACCTTTCTTTTCCAGGTGAATCTGTCAAAGCTGAGAATGGAACATTTAATCTTAGGGAAGTTCCGGAAACGGCAATTGCACCGAAACATCTGGAAGTAGAAATTATCTATTTGCTTGGCAAACTGGAAGTGAAGCGGATTTTCAGGTTGTACCCAAATTGCCCGGCAATTGCATGTGACCTTTATTTCAGGGGTGAGTCCACCAATACCTGGCTACAACCCGGTATCAATCTTGCGGATATGGTAAACCTTGAAAAACTCAGTGGTAGTAATGCAGGGAACAACACCCCTGTAATAGAGAAACTTGAACTGCCCGGCAAACATTGGCAGATCAAAGCCATCGAATTTTTCGACGTAACCGACCGGTTCAACAACCTGGTCAGAAGCGTAAATGCAATTTCATACAAGCCCAATTATTACCGTGGAAACCTCCTTTTAGCCAACGATGTTACCTCCGGTAACGGACTTTTTATTTTGAAAGAGGCGCCCACTTCGAATGTACAACTGGCCTATCCCGGAAGTGATTTCATCACCGAATATGGTTCTTTCAGGGCAGTCGGGGTTGGCATCAATCCTGTTGACCTTGATCCCAAAGAGTGGAAACGTGGATATGGTTTTGTAACGGGGGTTTATTCCGGCTCTAAGAACGAAGGGTTAAACGCTTTGCGCAATTATCAAAAGAATTTAAGGTTGCTTAAAACAGGAAGGGACGAAATGGTTTTGATGAACACCTGGGGCGACAGGGGGCAGGATACCCGTGTTCGTGAAAGTTTTGCCATTGCAGAATTGGAAACTGGTTCCAAACTCGGAATTACCCATTTTCAACTCGACGATGGCTGGCAAACAGGGCGTTCCTCCAATTCTGCTTTCAAAGGTGGATCACTCGAAGCCATCTGGAACAATCCCCATTATTGGGACCCAAATCCCGAAAAATTTCCCAACGGACTTGAACCTGTCGTAAAAAAGGGGAAAGAATTGGGAATCGAAATCTGTCTTTGGTTCAATCCAAGCCGCGACAACAGCAATGAACATTGGGAAAAGGACGCCGATGCGCTGATTGGCCTTTACAAAAAATACGGGATCCGCACCTTTAAAATTGACGGTGTCAACCTTCCGGACAAAACTGCTGAACTTAATTTCAGGAAATTTCTCGACAAGGTGAGCCAGGAGACCAATCAACAGGTGGTTTTCAACCTCGACGTAACAGCAGGCAGGCGTGGCGGTTACCATTACTTTAACGAATATGGCAACCTGTTTCTCGAAAATCGCTACACCGACTGGCAAAATTATTACCCATATACAACGCTCCGAAACCTTTGGATGTTATCTGAATATATTCCGGCAGAGAAACTTCAGATCGAATTCCTCAACAAGTGGCGGAATCAGGATAAATATACCAACGATCCTTTCGGCCCAATGAACTATTCCTTCGAATACCTTTTTGCGATCACAATGGCAGCCCAACCCCTTGCCTGGTTCGAAGGGACCGGATTGCCGGCAGAAGCAATAACAACCATTGGTCCGGTCATCAGGAAGTACCGTGAGATACAATCCGACTTGCACAGCGGCAATATCTTCCCGATCGGTGACGAACCTTCTGGCAAAAGCTGGACGGGTTTTCAATCGGAGCAGGAAGGGAAAGGCTATTTTATCATTTACCGTGAAGCCAACAACCTTCCTGAAATGACAATTAAAACCTGGCTAAAAGAGGGAACCCGTATCAAATGTACCCCTATCCTTGGAAAGGGAAAAGCTTTCTCAGCAAAAGCAGGAAATGATGGTGCTGTCACTTTCGAACTCCCTGAAAAGAATAGTTATTCGCTTTACCAATATTCAATTATTTTACCTGGAAAATAAGATCACATTATGGAAAGAAGAAAATTTATTAAAGGAACGATAGGATCCGGATTAGTTGTGGCAGGTTCAGGGTTTTTAGCCACGGGGGCAATTCTCAAGAGTTCAGGTGCAGCACCTAAAAATGTTTATGATCCCAAGGGATTACCAACTTCTGTTTTGGGAAAGACCGGAGTTCGCATTCCACGTCTTGCATTTGGATTGGGAAGCCGTTTTTGTAATATCACGACAATCGATGAAGCCCATCGCATCCTGAATTATGCGCTTGACAATGGCTTGTATTATTGGGACACTGCATGGGCCTATGAGAATGTTAAACTTGGTATTTCGAGTGAGGAACGCCTGGGCGAAGTGGTTAAAGCTCGACGCAAAGAGATTTTCCTTTCCACAAAAGTGACTAGCCGCAACCCTGATGAAGCGATGCGCCAGATTGAGACCAGTTTGAAACGTTTGCAGACAGACCACCTAGATATTTTAAAAATCCATGATGTTCAGACTATTGCAGATGTTGAAAAGATATCTGAAAAGGGAAATCTTCTGGATATCCTTGTTAAATTAAAAGCCCAGGGCGTTACACGTTTTATCGGGTTTTCGGGCCACGGCAATGCAGCAGCCATGAAGATGATGGCGGATAAAGGTGTTTTCGACAGTATGCTGATGGCCATGAACCATTATAACAAGGAAACCAATCCACAACCCCGTCAGGAATTGGTCATACCTGCTGCAAAAGCTCAGGGAATGGGGGTCATGCTGATGAAAGTTGTAAGGCCCCGCGAAACCATCAAAAATCTTGATCCCAACGAACTTGTTAAATATGGATTATCCCTGAAGGGACCTGATGGAATCATCGTGGGAATGGACAGCATGGAGGTCGTAAAAGAGAACCTCGAAATTCTCCGAAATTTCAAACCTCTGGACGACAACAGGATGAATCAGCTTGCCCAGCAACTTTCCCCTTTTTACAATCATGAAAACCTTCCATGGATGAAACCGGGATATTGCGACGGCAACTGGGTCTAAAAAGCGAAAATCAAATATTTCAACATATTTCAATCTATATCAACACATTTCAATTCAATATGCAAAACTATCATCTCAACAACCGTCCCAACAGGGAAATCACTTCAGAATCTGAGATTCAGGAAATTCTGAAGAATGGAAAATATACGACCATTTCGATGTGCCGCGATAACGAACCTTACATTGTAACCTTAAGCTACGGATATGACGAGGAGAGCAGCACCCTTTATTTTCATTGTGCCAAAAAGGGTTTAAAACTGGATTTCCTTGAAGCCAATCCAACCGTCTGTGCAACGGTAATTGAAGATGGCGGATATGTAATCGACCAATGTGAACACAATTTCAGGTCAGCCGTTTTCTGGGGAGAGATGGGTATTGTCACTGAAATGGAGGAAAAGAAATATGGGGTAGCTATTTTGGTTAAACATCTCGAAAGCAATCCCACTGCAATACAAAGGTTGCTGTTAAAGTCGGATGAGGCTTTTTCGAGGATGGATATCTTAAAACTTAAAATCACACAGATCCATGCAAAAGCTGGGAAATAACTAATTTATAAACACATGAAATCCCTATCTATCAGCCTTTTATTCATCTTTTTCTTTGCCATCAGCCTTTTGGCCCAAATCGGAGTTGTAAAAGACAATCTGTCGTTTCCGAGTAAAATCCTTAACATGGACCGGAAATTTGGGATTTATCTACCCCCGGGTTACGGAACTTCCGAAAGAAGTTATCCGGTTCTTTACCTGCTACACGGCTCAGGCGATGACCAGACGGGATGGATACAGTTCGGGGAAGTTTTAAGGATTGCCGACAAGGCGATCAACGAAGGTACTGCTACCCCAATGATTATCGTAATGCCAGATGCAGATACCGGACAACGGGGATATTTCAACAGTATCGATGGAAAGTTCAGGTACGAAGATTTTTTCTTTGGCGAATTAATCCCCTACATTGAGAAAAATTACCGTGTCAGATCCGAAAAACGGTACCGAGCTATTGCCGGTCTGTCGATGGGCGGAGGCGGGACAATTATTTATGCCTTGCACCATCCTGAGCTTTTTGCGGCTGCCTGTCCTTTGAGTGCCGGAAATGGCCTCCAGGATCGTGAAACCACTTTCCAAAGGTACAAGACATCCAATCCCAATTTAAGCGATGAAAAATATGAAGCTTATTTTAAACAACACAACGGTTTTGAGCTGGTAAATAGCTTTCCGCAAGATAAGGCCACCTCGGTCAGGTGGTATATTGATTGTGGTGACGACGACCCAAGATGTGAGAACAATGCCAAACTTCATACAATGATGAACCAGAAAGGAATACCCAATGAGTTCAGGGTTCGGAACGGTGGCCACACCTG
>JBAXWR010000349.1:0-6950 GCA_037128295.1 Mariniphaga sp. | reverse complement strand
AGTTGGCGATGGTGCGGTTGCTACGTTGGTCAATGGTTTGGGTCAGGTGGTGCTGATCAAGAAATTGGGTGCCGGAAACCTGAATATAATTGGGCTGCCAAACCTTAAATCGGGATTGTATCTGCTGAACATAAACGACAAAGGCACGCCACAAACAATTAAGGTAATGGTGAGGAAATGATGTGCAGAGGGTGAGAATGGGAGAATTTGAAAATGAGATGATTTGAAAATTTGAAAATGGTTGGGGCGTGCCCATGTGGCCGCCCTTATCCTGAAAAAATCGTTACAAACAAAAACCATATATCAATATATTAGATTTTTAAACACATATGCATATAGGAAAAAAATAGGCACATAGAAATACCAAATTTTATACAGGCATACTTTATAAAAACAAATACGATCAATATGAAAACAAACAGCGAAAATATTTCAGGCAAAGATTCCACAAGTAAAGGGAATAAGATGACCCGTAAACAGGCCATCGGCAAGACAGGATTTATGGCAATATCGGCTGCAACTACCATGATGTTGCTCTGTTATTCAAAACAGGCACATGCGTCTACCCCATCAGCACCAGACTCCGAACCCATCGGGGGCGCCTGGACAAAACGGACATAAGTTTAGCATATCGTTATTTTGATTTAGTAGAATTTGACATCTTTTGTTTAGGTTGAGCATTGCGGCGCATGGGAGATTTGATCTTTTTTGGAATTTCTGATTGCGCCGCTTTTGGGGGTGATGAATCTTTTTCTACAAATATTTCACTCCTAACGGAGCTCTTGACCGTGCAAGAAAAAAGACACTTTTTTCTATAAAGCACTATGAATTAAATAGTTGCTAAAAATCCCCCCTGCCCCCCTTTTGGGAAAGGGGGAGTTTTTCAAATATGATTTATCGTTCTAAAAAAAACCTCAAGGTTGCCATTACCTTGAGGGTTTGTAAGTTATCTATGAAATGCAGTCAAAAATTGCAGCACTTGCATCTAAAGCCAGTCACCAGCCGCCAGTTGCTAGCCGCCATTCTAATTCATCTGCACCAGGCTAAACGGCTCCTCCAATCCATAATCCATTAAGAAATAGTCATTTATCGTTGGAAGTTGGGCCGGGGTTGTGTCCCAGTCGCCGGGACCGTTGATCCAACGTTTGTTGCTCTTGTAAAAATACCCAAACGTATTTTTCAGGCTGCCCGATACCTTAACGGTGATCTTGTTCTGGCCGTCATTGATAAACTGACTGATATTCAATTCGTAAGGTGGATAGGCGATTACACCTGCACTCTTGTCGTTCACAACAACTTCGGCTACGATCCCTTTCCACTTGTTCAGTTTTACCTTATACTGGTTTCCAGCTTTCGAGGCGGTAAAATTGTCGGTATAGTCAACTTTCTGACTGTAGAAGGGATATCCCATTGTCTTCCATGACCCTAACTTGCCAAGTTTGCCCGAGGCGATTTCAAAACCTTGCTTCAAGGGGTTCAGGATAAAATCTCCAACAATGTAGGCCGGCATCAACTCGGCATGGACCGACATTTTAGGTGCTTTAAGAGTAATTGTATTCAAACCTTTTTTAACCTTGTCGCCTACCGGGATTTTGAAGAACTCGCGATCGATCCACCATTTGTCGCTTTTTTCCACCTTTTGACCATTGATGAACACTTCCCAAAGTTCGGTACGTTCAACAACTGCCGACAAATTTCTGACCGTTTCGGCATCCGCATTTTGGGCAATTGTAAACCGGTAATTGACTTCAAAACCGGAACCTACTTTAAACGTATCCAAAGCAAGGTAATCCTTTTTGTACTGAATCTTGTGCTGCCATGGATTTCCCATCTTAAAGCCATTGCTATCAAATAATTGCCGCATCGCCTTCATAAAATAGGTATCCTTCAGGTCCAGTTTGCTCGATTTTACATCCAGGTAATCCAATACCAAAACATTTTCCTTCTCAGGTTGGATCGCCAATGGACCTGTTCCGGAAACGATTTGTTCAGTAGTTGTCGGTTTTGGTGCTTCCATTTCTGTCACTTTTTGGTTTGAGACATAATACAAAGCACTTCCGATTGGAGCAAGCGAAATATCAAAGCTTAATTTTCCATTTTCAGCAGTTGCCGGAATTGAAAAACATTCTCCTGTCATTAAGTCCATCTTAACCAGGCTATTGCCAACAGCACTGATTTTGGCTGAAACACTTTTTAAGGTATCTGTATTGATCACAAAGATGATCTGGCCATCCTCCAGCATCCTGCGCTGATGGTAAAGTTCACCCGATGTTGGGTCAGCTTCTTTGATCGAGAAATCCGCAAGGGCAAATGCTTCCTGAACAGCTTTTTCGTTGGCATCTTTGGCGTAAGTGACCTGTCCCGGATATTTGTTCAACAAGGCTCCCACTTCCGTGGATTCCGATCCATCGAGATAGTTGACCTCTTTTGTAAAAGAAAGAACTTTTCCACCCTGTTTGAGGAATTTTCCCAATAAATCGAAGGTGACCTTGTCGATGTTGTTCAAAGTTGCAGGTAAAACGAACAAACTATAAGACCGTTGTCCAACAACCAATTGACCATTTTTTACAGAACCAATTGCCTTTAAAACCTGCTCCGATCCAAGGTCGTACTCAAAATGGTTCCGTTCTAGCTGATAGGTAAAGTATTTGAAATTTTGCTGTATTGTATCAATTGTTGCATTTCTCACCCTGCGCGAAAAGTACATCCATGCAGTTGTATTGGGCTGGATTACAAGAGCTTTGTTAATTTGCTGACCCGTAGCCATTGCCAATGAAATACGTCCCAGATAATCACCAAGTGGTTTGTAGGTATCCCACCAAGGTTCGTGGTAAGTAAAGGATGGCGGGTAATCGAATTTGCGGACACCTTTAATTGTGTAGAAGCAAAGGTGCTGGTTCACAAAGTTGACTCCAAGGACACCCTGCCAGTCGGCGAGCCGCTTGAAATTTGCGAAAGTGATTTCCCATCCTGCACCGCCGTAGGTTTCGCTCATCATCCGCGAACGTCCGGTCTGATTGGCAGCACTGTGCAACTCCCTGATGGCACGCGTGTTGCCGAACTGTCCACCCTGACCATTTGGAACATATTCATTACCAAGCATATCCACTGCCGGTTGTTGGTGGTGGATGTAAAAAGCTGCTTCATCCATTCCATCGGTTGGACGTGGCCAGCCATGTTCCCAATAATGGCCTGTCCATTTTAAGCCGTTGACTTCGCAATATTCGCCCCATGGTTTGGCCCAACGATCAACAAACATTTCGACAAGCAATTCAAAATAATCGTGCCTTACTTTTCTCCAGTTTCCAACCTCGTCAACAAGCGATGGAAGGTTCATTTTGAGGTCGTAACCCCATCTCTTTTCAAATTCCGGGAAAAGGTCGGGTGTCCACCTGAGAGCTGTTTTAGGTCCCATGGCAGCTTCGAGATTGGGTTCGTCGGTGAATATCCCCATCAAGGTTTTGCCAAATTCTTCCTTGTTGTATTTTGCGTAACCACGCATTGTAATCTCCATAAATTTCTCTGTCACACCTTTATAGAGCAGGTCAACGTAAGGGAAATTGCCATACCAGTACGATTTGGTTCCATAGGTTTTCTTAAAAAGATAGTACTTCCCAGTCTTACCAACATATGAATCCTTGTTTGAAGTGATATCGGTAAATTTGTTGTTTTCCATCATCAGGATCACCTCGTACTTGCAGGTATCTGGCTTAAAAGTATCTTGAACTTCGCAGCCAAAACCTGTGCCATGGTTGTAAGAATCAGGCATCTCAGCCTGAACATGTCCACCTGCAAATCCACTTGGGTAGGAGTTCTCGTCATAAATCCAGACCTTCATTCCCAACTCTTTGCCTTTTAGGACAGTATAGTTGAAAAGGTGGTCCCAGTCTTCCGAAAGGTATTCAGTGATCAATCCAGGGCGAGGATGGACAAACACACCGCCGATGCCGCCTTCCTTGAATTTCTTCATCTGAAAGTCGATGCCATCTTCAGAGATTTTATCGTTCCAGTCCCAAAGTGGAGCACTCCGGTATTCGGAAGGTGGATCGACGAAATTTTGTTTTAGTCCCGCATAGCTTTGGATACCTTCAAGGACGACAGGTTTTGGAGCACATCCTATTGCAAGAACAAACAGTAGGAGGAGACCTGAAATCGAAAACAGATGGGTTTTTCTCATAATGGTAAGTAATTGATTAATAATATAATAAACTTTTTTTTCTTCCTGTTGGTTTCTCCTTTCTGTCCGAGACAACATTGTGCTTTTCCTGAATGTCGATCGCGGACGGTTTCCGTGTTGTTCATTTTCCCGGGGTTGCGCAGTACAAATATCTTTTGTGCCTTGACAGTGCTTATGTTCTGGACCGCTTACCCCGGGTTATGCAGGTTTGACCCATTCTGGGTCGGAATCGTTGAATCATATTGATAGTAAACCATGTCATAGTTTTGGCAAAGTACTTCCTTTGAATTGTCATTGCGAACGAACATATTGATAATTAATAGTTTGCAGGATCAAAATGCGAATCCGGCGATCCCTGGTTTAAAGCACTGTCCAAATTTATTTTTTAGCACCTTATTCTTGTCCAAAAGAATCTTTTAATTTATTATTATTCTGATTTCCAAAAATAGTTTAAAAAGAGATTCAATTTACGTTCGAGACAACATTTGTGCTTTACCGAAATGCTATTCGCAGATGTTTTTTGCACTGCTTTGTCCATTTACAACGTCCTCCCGTTCGGTTTTAGGATATCCTTGCTCTTCGACTTAAAAATAGCTTCCTTCACACTGGAGAGGTACCTGAAATGGGCAGGGTTCTTGTTTTCAAAATTGGGAAGTGCAATCTTGAACTGGCTGGGTTCCTCCTCTGGCACAACGTACCCATGCGGCTTGGTGATGACGAAATGTTCGAGCATCGTATTGAACCGGTGTCTGGCCGGGAACTCAAAAACTTCCGATTCGCACAGAAACTGGCTCCGCAAGAACCGCTGGTAGTGGGGATCGAGGTTGATCGTAATGTAATATTGTGATGGCATGTCTTTTTCTGGATTGGGAATTATTTTGAATACAGCCTCTTTTTAGTTTGACCACCTGAAATCTTTGCCGCTTTTATAGACAAAGCCAACGACATTCCCTTTTTGTGAGCCAATAGTCGAGGAGGCTGACAACCTTAATTTGCACTCCTTTCCACCACAAATGATGGCTTCGCCGCTCTCAAAAATAAGCTTGAGGATAATAGACCGGCCACAAATCCGGTCCAGTTCAGCAGTGAGGTCGGCAGAACTTCCGGGGATTTTCATTTCGAATTTGCTTTCGATCAGCCTTCCGGCGAAGGGCATACTTTCCTGGGTGGTCAATACTGCGCTTCCGGGGGTAAAATAAACCGGGTTCCAGGCTTTACCGGCAACAAGCGTCACCAATTATTTTATTCGATCCGACCTGAATTTCCGATTCGATATCGACCGGAAACAAGTACCCGCACCCATCAATCGGATCGTTGGCGCGTTGCTTTTCATTAATAATCATTGAATTAAGGTTTTAGATATTACTACAAAATGTCTAAAACCCCAGTGGCGGTGGGAGCGTCAAAGATAAGAAATTTTAAGGCGGTGATTAAAAAGAAGGGAATAAGTGAAAAGATTTAGTTGTTATTAATTAAAGGAAGAAAGATATTCTTCTAATACTCTTCAAGCAAGTAATTTTTCCAGTTTCATTTTCCACTTTTCCCAGTTTGGCATCTCCCTGGTTTGAAGATCAAGAAATTTCTGGGTGTGGTCGTGGTGGATTAGATGGCAAAGCTCATGAATGATCACATATTCAATGCAACCCTTAGGAGCCTTGATCAATTCAGGATTTAGGATGATTTTCCCTTTTGCGGTGCAGCTTCCCCATCGGGTGGGCATTTCCCTTAACACAATAGAACTGGGCTCGACTTTGTGCTTCCTGAACTCTTCTATCAGCTCAACGGCAATCGCATGAAGCTTCTTCTTCGCATTGAATAAATACCAATCGTTTACCAATTGCTTGACCTTCGATTTGTCAAGGGTCGTCACCTCAATGAAATTGCCTTTAAGTTTTACATTTTCAACCTTTTCGGAAATAATCTTTAACCGATATTGACGGCCAAGATATAAATGAGTCTCACCCCCAACAAATTTTCGATCTGTCATCTTTGGGTGAAATGTTAGGAAAAAGCTCTGTTGCCGGATGATCCACGGTGCTTTTTTTCGAATAATTTCCTTTACCTTGTCAACAGTTGCGTCAATAGGTGCTTTTACCAAAACCTCCAGATCGGGAGTCACCGTTATGCCAAGTGATTTACGATTGGAGAAATTCAATTGGAAATCAATTTGTTTAGAGCCGAAGAAAATAGTCTGGACCACTGATTTTTGTGATTTTTGTGATTAATATGATTTGGGGATTTGGGGATTTTAGGATTTGGGACGTTGACCATGCTGATTAAATTTCTTATTGATTAATCTCTTAAATTCTAAGCTTTTAGCTCCGAAATTGATTAACAGTCCTATTTCCAGATCATAAGCTTCCAGATAATTGATCCCCTGGGCTAAATTTGAATCGGTTAGGGCAGTTGCAGCTTTAAGTTCAACAGACACAATCTCATTGACCAAAAAATCAACCCTTCTCTTTCCTAAATACTCCTCTTTGTAGAATATCGGCATTTCCTTTTCCCTCTCAAAAGGAATACCCTGTAATCGGAACTCAATTGCCAACGCTCTTTGATAGATGACCTCCAGAAACCCATTGCCAAGTATCGAATGAACTGTCATTGCACACCCAATAATTTTTGACGTCAACTCCGAATATTTATATTCTTCCTTAATCATAGCCAATCATTTTAAAATGGTGAATCATTAAATCATAGTCAATCCTTTAATCATAGTTAATCATAGTTAATCATAGTTAATCATAGTTAATCATAGTTAATCATAGTTAAT
>JBAXWR010000348.1:0-6975 GCA_037128295.1 Mariniphaga sp. | reverse complement strand
GTTGACAATTTATTTGCCGTAAAAAAAGGAGTATACATGACCTGGAAGTTCAGTGGGTTAATAAAAGTTGAGGACAGCGGAAAAGAGATGCAGTATTTCAATTTGGAAGCCTCCGAAACATTCGATTATTTGTCTAAGATACAAGGCGACCTTGTTTCAAATCCGCTTACGGGAGTTGTGGATGCAAAAGTCGACCCCGATGTTGTTGAGAAAATGAAAAAAGGTGAGGACTTTACGTTTACATATACTTCAGGAGCAGCCTCTTACACAATTACAGGTACAGTACCCAAATTAAAATAAATTAAAAACTATATAATTATGAAACGATTACTTTTTGTGTCAATTTTTGCTTTTTCGGCAGTATTTGCCAATTCGCAGGTGAAGCTTGCGGTTTCCTATTCCGATTTCCAAACCTGGGCAAAGCAGATCAAAATCACAGGATTTCCTTTTGTGGAGAGTGAACTGGATGGTGCCGAATATACCGCCATGCTAGGAAGTGGTCCAACCAAGGCACTTCAATTGAGGGTAGCAGCCATCGGCAAGTTCGATGAATACAAGATGATGAAAAAGGAAGCTGTCCCATATACATGGAATGGGTACAAAACTGTGAATTTCATTTTCTCTGATATAACCTTTCTGATTGTGGCGATACCTGAGGCTGAAGTCGCTGTCACCTTTGGCATCAGTGGAAATGTTACCAAAGCAGCGATGGAGGAGATAGTAGCAAAATCAAACTTACAAGGCTTAAAACCTGCCAAACCAGGTGCAATTGCTCCGGGTGTAAAATGGCCGGAAATCGTCCCTGCCGATATGAAAATTAGCAATGTATTGTCAATTAAACCATTAGGCACAGATGGTACTTTCAAGGACGTGATCGAGGTAACAGCAACAATGGGGCCGGAATTGGTTACAACAGTTCAGGCCATATTGAAAAAATACAATGGGACACTGAGTTCCACAGAAACCGCCAAGCTTATTTTTATCTGTGGGGAAGCCGAATCCCTCGCACAATTAGGGGAGAACTTCAAAAAAGGGGAACCCGTAAAGTTCATTTATTACGTCAAAAAATAACTGCACCTGTAAACGTCGGGAGACCTTTCATAGCAGGGGTGCAGTTTTTTGAGGCCGGGAAACCGGCCTTTTTTTTATTTTATATCAAGAGTGGTGGTTCCAATATTGTTCCCATCAGCAAATACGTCAACAGTATATTTACCTGGCATAAAGGCAGCTTCTCCGGCATTATCCCAATAAATACTTACTGGTAGGTCGTTCCCTTCATATTCAACTTCTCGCATCGCCGAGTAGGGAATCTTCATATCTTCAAATTTAAACACATCCTTTTCGGATTTCAAAAGCAAAATCTGGTCTGGCCTTTGGATCCTGACATAAATATTCTTTGCACCGCGCTTTGCAGTCTGGTTCTTTTGCAATGTAAAATCAATCTTTAACTTCTCGATCCGGTTCGCTTTGACCTGCTCTTTTCCTTTTGCTGTTATCCCAACGGCTCTTAGGTCACTGGCCTCCATCTTTGAAGCTATCGTGACAGTCTGTTCCAATTTTTTCTTATCTTCCTGCAATTGCTGGTTGATCGTCTTTACTTCGGTTACCTCCTGTTTAACATTCTTGTTTTCAGCCATTAAGCGCTGATTCTTGATGTTAAGGCTGTCGATCTGGACAATGTAGTCGCGCATAATGTTGCGAAGGGTGGTCACTTCCTGACGGTATTTTGAAATCTGCTGATAACTTACATTCTTAACTTGTTGAACTTCATCCAGAAGGTCTTTTACTTTGGTCTGTGCATCGCCAATTGTCCTGTTTAATGAATCGTTCTCTGTCCTAAGCGTCTTGTAATTGACAACCATTGTCGTAAGTTCGGAGGCAATGGAATCTTTTTCTGCCTTGATTAAGGCTGCATCGGTCTGATAGGAGCTCCTTTGCCAGAAAAACAGGACAGCCAGCACAACAACTGCAACAGATAAAACAATGACAATCAGATTATTCCTTTTGTCTTTTGATGAATTCCCTATTTGATTTTCCATACGAGTTTTTACTTCTGAACACTCATTTTTGAGCGTGCAAATTTAGGGAAATTTTGTAGCTAAACAAAAACAAGTCAATTTCAGAACTGTAATATGTGTCAAAATTTGAAAAACTAAACAAAACGGTTGGAAAATTCGTTTAATAAAAAAGCAATCATTATGAACATCGCAGATATCAGAACTGATTACAAACTTAAAATATTGGATGAGAAACTGATCCGCAACAATCCCATGGTTCAGTTTGAAGCCTGGTTGAACGAAGCGCTGGAAGCCGGGGTGAACGAACCAACGGCAATGGTTTTGGCTACTGCCTCTCCTGATGGATTTCCATCAAGCAGAGTCGTTTTGTTAAAGGCATTTTCGTCTAATGGTTTTGGCTTCTTTACCAACTATTCCAGCAGGAAGGGTTCGGAAATATCATTAAATCAAAAAGTTGCGTTGCTTTTTCACTGGCCTGAACTGGAGCGGCAGGTGAGGATTGAAGGCCTGGCAAAAAAAACATCGTCCCAAATTTCGGATGACTATTTTGATAGCCGTCCATATGAAAGCCGGTTAAGCGCTGTAATCTCCAATCAGAGTCAGGAAGTTCCAGACCGTGATTACCTTGAAAAACTTTGGGTGCTGCAACAAAATGAAGTTATTGGAAAAGAACTGGTCAGACCTGACTATTGGGGAGGATATATTGTAGAACCACTCCGGATCGAATTCTGGCAAGGCCGTCCCAACCGGCTACACGACAGGATATTATTTACCCTTGGAAACGAGCGATGGAGAATTTCGAGGTTGGCTCCGTGAGAAAGCTTGCAAGATTATGTTATTTCCCGCAGATCCCGCAGAGGTTCGCAGAGGTTTAAATAAGATCACACCGATTTTAGGACTATCTCTTTTTGTGGCTCTTCAATTTTGTGTCCCGGAGGTGCCTGCTTTTTTCGTTGAAACTGAACGAGCTTTTGGGCTGACGCGCTTTTTTCTCATGAAACGCCCCCTTGAACTCAGGGTCTGCCAACCGTTTCTGACGGTCAATTTCGCGGTCAATATTTTGCTGCTCAGGCTTGCTCAAAGGGACAACATCTATTGTATCAGGTAATTGCAACTCTTCGATCTTCATTCGGATCATTTTCTCGATGTTCTCAAGGTGAAAATCTTCTTCCGGGCCAACGAAAGAAATGGCGATACCATCTGCATTGGCACGTGCAGTCCTTCCGATACGGTGGATATAATCTTCATATTGTGGGGGAAGGTCAAAATTGATCACGTGGGAAATTTTGCTCACATCAATCCCGCGTGCCGAGACATCGGTCGATACCAGCACCCTGACTCCCCCGGCTTTGAAAGCTTCGATGGCATTGATCCGTGAACTTTGGGCCTTGTTGGAATGAAGGATCCGAACTTCCCCCTCTGTTTTGCGTTGGATCACTTTATAAACATCTTCGGCATTCTCCTTCGTCCTGCAAAAGATCAGGACTCGCTTGAACTCTTCCTCATCCCTAAGCAGGTAATTGACAAAATTAAGCTTCGTCCTAAAGTTGGGGACGCGGTAAAAATATTGTTTGACTTTCTCAACCGGTGTTGCTGATGGAGCTACTTCCACACGCGTGGGAAAGGTAAGGAATTCATGGCTCATCATTTCGATGCGCTCAGAGAAAGTGGCCGAGAAGAGCAGGTTTTGCCTTTTGGGTGGAATAACTTCGAATAACTGGTTCAATTGTGGCATAAAACCCATATCCAACATGCGGTCTGCTTCGTCGACAACCAGGGTCTTGACCTGTTTCATGGCAAATGCCCCGGCACGGTAAAGTTCCCATAAACGGCCTGGCGTGGCAATAATGATATCAATACCATTTTCGAAAAGTGCCGCATGTTTTGTCCAGCCAACACCACCGTAAATGGCTGCATGACGGATATTTGTGTATTGCGACAATTCTGCAATATCTTCGCCCACCTGAATGGCCAGTTCGCGTGTGGGAACCAGGACAATGGCACGTGGCTCTTTCCCTTCAGCCTTTACGAGTTTCATCAACAACGGAATGACATAGGCAGCCGTTTTGCCGGTGCCGGTCTGGGCAATCCCTAAAATATCCATACCCGACTTGATTACGGGGATTGCATGTTCCTGAATCGGGGTTGGTGTGGTAAATCCAATCTCATCCAATGCTTTCAAAATTGATTTACCAATCCCAAATCCTTCAAATGTTGTCATTCTGATCCTTTTAATTTCGTGGCAAAGGTACTCTTTCTTTGGGATAATTTGAGCTATGTTTGTAATATAATGATATTTAATATATTACAGTTGACTTGTCGTTTATCCAGTGCGGCAGGGAGTAATTTTTTTAAGGAGGTTCATTTTTACTCTTTACAAAGAATTACATTTGATGCTATAAAAAATTCCCACGATCGTTCCCTATTATATTTCATCCATATCCAACAATTGACTAATTATGAGCAATCCTGAGTTGAAAAAAAATAAACCTGACTCCATGCGTTCAGGTCTTGGTGAATCCCGCAGGTCTTTTTTGAAGAAATCGGTCGTTGCTGCAGGGACAATTACTGCAACCGAACTTTATGGACTCTCTGCAAATGAAGGTCTTGGCTATAATCCAGCGGATCAGAACACCCCTTGGTATAGAAGGGTGACACGTTGGGGACAGACCAATATCACCGAAAAGGATCCGGCCAATTATGATATCAAATGGTGGCGGAACTATTGGAAAACTACTCAAATACAGGGGATTATCGTCAATGCAGGTGGGATTGTGGCATACTATCCAAGCAAGGTGCCACTTCACTGGCAGTCGCAATTTTTGGGTGGGATCGATCTGTTTGGCAATTTATGCAAGGCTGCCCATGAAGATGGCATTGCAGTTTTTGCCCGGATGGATTCCAACAGTGCCCATGAAGAGTTCTATAAAGCACATCCAGATTGGTTTGCCATTGATGGTTCAGGTAAGCCTTACAGGAATGGAGAACTTTATGTGACCTGCATCAATGGTCCATATTACAACGAACACATTCCCAATATATTACACGAAATCATCGAATTGTATCATCCCGAAGGTTTTACTGACAATAGCTGGAGTGGCCTTGGTCGTGGTTCGATCTGTTATTGTGAGAATTGCAAAAAGAGTTTTTTAAAGCGTTCCGGTAAAAGTATTCCGACTAAAGCAAACTGGAAAGACCCAATATACAAGGAGTGGATCAGGTGGAATTACGACCGTCGTCTCGAAATTTGGGATCTGTTCAACAAGGTTACCCGGACTGCCGGAGGCAAGAATTGCATCTGGGCAGGGATGAACAGTGGCTCGATCAGTGGTCAGTCAAGAAGCTTCCGTGATTATAAAGAAATATGCAAACGGGCAGAGATCATTATGCTCGACAGCCAGTCGCGCAATGATGCTGATGGTTTTCAGCAAAACAGCAATGTGGGTAAAATGATCCATGGTCTTTTGGGATGGGAAAAGTTGATCCCCGAAAGCATGGCCTTGTACCAGATGGGTAGGCCGACTTTCAGGTTGGCTGCCAAACCGTTGCATGAATCCCAGTTGTGGATGATCGAAGGGATAGCAGGAGGAATCCAACCCTGGTGGCACCACATTGGGGCGTACCACGAAGACAGACGGGCTTATCATACCGCAGCTCCCATCTTCAATTGGCACAAAGAAAATGAGAAATACCTGATTAACAGGATTCCCCTGGCAACAGTAGGTGTGGTCTGGTCTCAACAAAATTTTGATTTCTATGGCCATGATGCTACTGAACAGTTGGTGGAATTGCCATGGCGTGGTATCACCCAGGCATTGATCAGGGCAAGGATACCCTTTCTTCCAGTCCATGCCGACCATATTGAACGGGATGCCAAACAGTTCTCTGTCTTGTTACTTCCCAATCTGGCTGCAATGTCGGATGAGCAGGTTTCAAGTGTTAAGCAATTTGTAAAAAATGGGGGTGGCCTTATCGCGACAGGGGAAACGAGCCTATTCAATGAATTTGGGGATCAGCGAAAGGATTATGCTTTGGGCGATCTGTTTGGGGCACATGTGATTGAGCCAGATAAAGTCATGTCGGAGGAGACAAGGATTAAAAATGCTGGGGATACTTCACATACTTATCTGCGTCTGTCTCCCGAGTTACGCGGACAGGTTGACGGTCCAAAAAACGGAACAGAGCCCCAGATTACCGGAGCACGCCACATTGTTCTAAAAGGTTTCGAAGAGACTGATATCCTTTCGTTTGGCGGGACATTGGATGCGATAAAGACCGATCCCGGAGCTGAAGTTATAGCAACTTTTATCCCATCCTTCCCAATGTACCCACCAGAAAAATCGTGGATGCGTGTCCCAAAAACCGATATTCCTGGATTGGTTTTAAATACTTTGTCCCAGGGAAGCCGTATTGCTTTTATGCCAGCCGATCTTGACCGGCAATTTGGCAGATACAACCTTCCTGATCATGGTAATTTGCTAGAAAATATAATAAGATGGGCAGCCAGGGAAGATATTCCGCTCAAGGTTGAAGGGAAAGGGCTATTGGATTGCCATTTATACAAACAAGCCAATCGTTTGGTTTTGCACATTGTCAATCTCACAAGTGCTAGCACCTGGCGTCAACCTGTTGACGAACTAATTCCGGTGGGACCGTTAAAGGTGAGCGTAAAGTTACCTGAAAACGCAAATATAAATATTTTACAACTACTTGTATCAAAGCATGTTATTAAGCCAACTTTTAACAATGGGTGGTGCAGTTTTGAAATTGGATCGGTATTGGATCATGAGGTGGTGGTGATTGGGTAGGGGAAGGACGGCTGGCAACTGGCGACTGGCGGTTGGCTGCTGGCAATTTGAACAAATTCGTTATCTTTACAAAAAAATACCAATATGTTAACCAAGGAGAAGCTTAATCAAGCCATAAATAAAATGCCTGATGAGTTTAGCATTGATGA
>JBAXWR010000347.1:0-6976 GCA_037128295.1 Mariniphaga sp. | reverse complement strand
AGGTTTATCTTTGGTCTTGTTGAAACCCATCACCCCGGCAGGCATATCCATCGTAAAAATTGACCCATTGTAAGGAGGTGGAACTTTTCCCCGACCTGCAGCGGCTTCACAAAACCTTTCCAATGCATACCGTTGACTGATCTGAAAAATATTCTGAGCAGGATCGATCTCTTTATGTCCTTCGTAGGCTTTTGATCCCTGTGCAAATTGGGTGAACCTGCATTGGTCCAGGTTAAATTTGCCGGTTCCACCTGAAGTAACATTGATGTAACTTCGGTCCCAGAATGATTTCCAGTAAGCGGTATGAGCGATCCAATCGGACTTTACAGGTTTTAATATGTCGGTCATCCAATCCCTTAATGATTCGGGTTGTGTTGAAATAACTTTGATGGAACAACCAAACCGTGTCGATGCTTTTGACAAACTCAGGGTCGTGCTGCTTTTTCGGGTAAATCCTGCAGCCTGCAACAGACATCCTGATGTGCGGTTGAGGATCGGATCTTTCGTTTTGGCAACCATTTCAGGAGTATTCTGACTTTTGAAATTCTCAGCCCATTTAGAGGAGAGGTTCCTGTAACACCATGCTAATTGGTTTTGGTTATCATTGAAAAGGATACCCACGGTTCCGGTTTGTGGAAGTTGCTCATTCATATTGATTAAGGGTCGAAGAGACTCCATGGAAATTGTAGCTGTCCGCGGGGTTAAGCTGCTTCCTTCTACCCTGATCACCGATTGGTTGGCATCGACCCAAACTTTGTATTTCAGGTCTCCTCCTTCAATAATGATCGAGGCATCAACAAGACTTAGCGTTTGCCTGAACTTTTCCACTTTAAGGGCCGGTTCTGTTTTGATCCGGATACGTCCCAATTTTGGAAGCAGGTGACCTGCATCAAAAGCATCCACCTTGCTGATATAGAAGAGTAGGTCGCCATTTTTCTCTACCCAGACATTCAATCCAATGTCGCTGTTGCCCAATGGCATCGAGCCAAATGAATCATCGCTGGGTGTATTCCAAACCACATTGTACTTTGAAAGATCATAACCTGTTTGTGCGACCAAGGTCATACTATGAATTATAATCGTGAATAATATTATTAATTTCTTCATTTTTTAATTCTTTCATTTATTAATTCCTTCATTTCAATTTCATTACCGAAATCCCCATCAATCCAACGACAACCTCTTGTGAAAGGGTTTCGAGCGATATGCTTTTCAGTTCCACTCCTTTGCGCATCTTCAGATTCAACAACATGGCACGGCAATCATCGCCCAATCGAACGGTTTCCGGAAATTTGGCAGGCATACAAAACCTGTCAATCTCAGAGGTATAATCAATCCGGCTACCCTGACCAGGCGCAGTGGCATGGGAATCGATTGTGCTAACATTCCAGTAATTGACAGGAGGAACCAGTTCGAGGGAATCGGTCTTACCATCGGCATAATTGAGCCGGATGACCGCATTGGCAATCTGGCACTGCATCACATTGGTGGAACCCGAAACCAGAAAATAGATGGCATCGCCGGTTTTGTTGACCGGAAATTGGATCTTCTTTGGGTAATTGTCCCACATTGAGGTAAATGCGACATTTTTGGTTTCGCCATTCCAGATAAATGGAACTTTCTGTGGCGTAACCAATCTATTTTGATCATTGAGCAATCCTTTTACCTGATTCAATTTAATTTCTGGTGGCAAACTCTTCCAGTGCGGGAAAGTCCAGGGTGAATAACCATCGGTCCCAAGCCGGACAGAAACAGTATTTGGACGTGGAGAAAGGTATTTTTGTTGATAAATGGTGCGGATATCCGCATTCAATTGTGAAGCAATATCAACATTCTCCCAAACAACATTTGCCGGAATTTCAGCAACAAAACGTGCCTCATTTTTGGCATCCCCCTGCGGATCGCTAATTTTGATACGGAAAACCCTCCATTGCGGAGCATTACCTGAAATGACCTTCAATACAACGGTATGGTATCCTTTGTTTCCAACCAGGTTTGCTGAAAGAACACCCTCTGTAATCTTTTCATTGTCAATAACTTGCTGCGGATCTTCGACTCCTGTGATTTTTGCACCTTTAACTTTAATTTGAATCGTTTTACCAATTGTTCCTTCGACTGTTTCAGGCTGAAAATACGGCAAGGATTTAATGGTTTCTATCGCCAATTCAGCTTTTGTCAATCCTGACTGTTTAATATTTAGGGTGCTGCCTCCAACGCCAGGAAGCAATTCCCATTTTACTTGCTTCCCGTTAACGGTAACCTGCTTAATCCCTTCACATTGTACTGGTAAAAGCATTTCAAGATTTGCCGTACGGGCCAATTCAAAATTGTAGTTGATTTTATCCCCTATACGGTTGAAGGCAATTTTCACATCTGGTAATTCGATGGAGGCATTGTTCCAATCAGTTGGAAATTGTGGAGAGATGATCACTTTATTATTCGGATAATCAGGACGGTATCCGAATAAACCTGAAACCAGTGCTCTTGAAAAGGTATGGATGCAATCTCCAAAATCGACCCCGCCTTGTATGCCGCCTAAATTTCCGGGGGAAATATGGTTGTATGCTGTCCTCATAAAAGTCCCCTTCAAAATATCATAACCATCATTGGGCAACCCTGACTGAAAATAGCTCAATGCCAAATGGTAATTGTCACCCGGCCACAATTCGCGGATCGACCAGATCGCTGGAACCCAGTTTGAGGTCCAGACCTGCCGACCGCCACCAGGCACTTTGTCGTTTTGCAAAGCCCATTCGGAATAATAGACCGATTCAATGGATTGTAATGGAGAAGTCAATCCGGCATCAACAGGCAGGAAGATGCTGTAAAGCCATGGATCTTCGTGCAATCGTTCATGACCACCCTGCTCCCTATAAGAACCCGAATGTCCTTTACTTTTGATCCAAAGCTTATCGAAGAATCCTTTTTTGATTTTGTCCAGCATCTGATTGTGGTAACTTTCAGACTCAACATCTCCCTCATTACGTGCCATATCGCTGGCAGCCAGATGTCCCCGATAGGCATAGGAAGTCTCTTCTGCCGAACCGCCACCGTTGTACCATTGTGAATCTGTGGGCCAGACATTGATGTAACTCTCATAAGTCCCATCACTATCCGGATCAAAGCAGTCGCGAATCCAGATCAAGTGCAATTCCAATGCTTCGCGAAAGAATTTCAGGAGTTCCGGATCGGCAGTCCACCGGTATTCCTCGATGATCTGGTCGAAAAACTGAGTCTGCATATCATAGAAATTCTGGTCTTTGGTGATATGCCCTACCCCATAAAACCGTGAGTCGGCATGTTGTTCTGTTAATAAGGTTGCCGGATCGGCTTTGGCTTCTTTTTTATCTGAAGTTTTGACCTGAGAACCTGTATAAAATTTCGCTTCATCCCTGACCCTATCGTGCCAGCCATACATCGTTCCGCCAAAGATGGTACGCCATCCGGGAAACCGGTTGTTCCATTGTAAGGCACCATGTACAAAAACAGGAGGGTACCAAGTCCCGTCAACAGCAGCAACCGAGGCAGGTGCAATTGCATTAAGATAAGGATCAGGTGTATTGATTTTCAATCTGTTTTGAAATGACTCTGTCCGTTTTAATCCATCAGCAAAAGCTTTCTCCGGATAGTTGACCTTTGACAAGTCGGGGGCGATTTCCTTATTTGTGGCCTCGAAAACCCAATAAACAGGTTTGTCCTTCTCAACAGTTACAATTCCTTGAAGAAGTGGTAATTGGTCAGACTTTGACCTTTTCAGTTTTTCTATTTCAGACCATACAGAAGCATCCCCAATATTTGTAACTGATTTTGAAGTACAGTTCCCGGTAACGGTAAAAAGTTTTTTTGTCTTTGCTGAATCCAACAAACTTACAGATACAACCTGACCAGAGTTTTCAATTGAATTGTTCTTACATTCATTGGGTTCAAATCCCAAGGTAAGCAATTCAGGCTGTCCCATTACGTCCAATTTCCAGGAAAGATTCTGCCCTTTCCGCCATTGGGCACCTCCAAATGTCCAGATCAACTGATCACCTGCTTGCCATCCTTCTGCACTTGCCCGGATCGCCATTCCGGTATTTGAGGCCATGGGTACGACTTCAAGCTTGATTTTTAAACCCGGGAAATCCTTGTCTGTGACCTCCCATGACATCTTCCCTGCCGTATAGATGGAGATAATCTGACTGCACTGCTGTAACCACCTGGTTTTACCATTCCGTTCAACGGCAAGCATGAATGTCCCGAACAGGTACTGATCTTTTGCCAAACGCATAATGGGCTGATCGCCGGTTAGGACAAAGGCATTTGTATTGTTGATGTAAAGCGGCCTGTTATTGTATCGGCCTGTATTCCGACCCACGATTGCGCCATTTTCGGCAGTGTAAGTTATAGCCGGTTGTGAAAAACCTGAAATTGATAGCATTATTGCTACCAGGAAAATAATTTGTCTCTTGAATGTTAGTAGCATGTTCTTTAAATTATTGATATTGATCTCCTACAGAGAATTTTTCTACTTGCCTTAATCCAACATAACCTGTACATCAGCTTTTCTCGTAACAGGTGTAACTTTCAACAGTTCCAGCTTTCCATTTTTCAGGACTCCTTCAACAGTTGTGTTAAATGGTGCATAAAGTTTGAAATTCACGTCCCAATTTTTGGGCCATGCAGGGAAAAGAAAAATCTTTTTGCCGGTTGTTTGCATCAACATCTCCTGCAAACCAACCATCCCGCTGCCACCCCAGTTATGGTCAGGAACCCAGTCGTGACCCGGTCCCCAGAAAGTTGGATACCTACGTTGCGAATCCCTTAATTTTTTGATCGTTATGGCAGCGGCTTCGGAAGTTAGTCCCATCCTTGCACAGAAGATCGCATCCTGATGCCAGCTTATGTGACTTTTCTGATTCGCATTGTCCACCCCATAGTTCCATGTATCGATAACTAATTGCAGATCTGGACTTCCTACGCTGTACAAGCCCCAGGGAAATACCGGATAAAGTTGGGGGATCTCCACATTGATGATCTTGTCCCACTTTTCAGCAGGTGCAATCGTTTCGTGCCCTTTGATGGTCCGGTGTGGCATTACTGGCAAACGGGAAGCCATCTCCTTGTATTTTAACTTTTCAGATTTTGAAACGTATTTTTCCGGCAAAAGCTGGAGTTCACGCGTCAGGACGGTTAAAGCGGCAATTACATCTGAAGGGTTCTTCACATGGCCAGAGTAGGTTTCCAAGGCCATACACGGATAAAAGATGTACTTTCCATCATCGGTAAACTCTTTCCCAAAGTTTTGCTTGGCTCTCATCCGGTATTGCTCATCAAAAAATTGAATTGCAGATTTAATGAATGGCATATAAAGGCCAATATCCTGTCTTCCAAAACGATAATACTCAAGGATCATAAACGAAAACTCAAGCTGTGAGGTGAAATAAAACTCATGGTACGGCGAATTCTGGATTCCCCGTTCAACATCTTTGGCACGGTTCCAACCATATTCCCTGCCGCAAACGATCCCCGCCTGGTTCATCTGGTCAGTAAAACAGCAACCTCCAAGATTCCAGTATTCTTTTACCCTCAGTTCTGAATTTTTTAAAGCCCTCCTGTAGAAGTCAAATTGCTGAGGCATAAGGTCCCAATCGCCCGATTTTAACAACGGCCAATAGAGTAAGCGCTGGTTTTGTGCGGTCATTACACCACCACCCCATGCCCTGAAATCGGGATTCTCTGGTGCAAATTGTTTGTCGATCGTCACAGGATCGAAAGTGAATAGTCCGCCATTAAACTTTGTTGGGTATTCCCCTTTTGCATTGCAGCCCAACTGGTACCTGAAAAGGTTGTAATTTTTACCAACCTGCCAAACCGAGTCTTTTGGATTTGCAGAGCCCTCATTGATAGATATATAGCTTCGCTTCCAGAATTCACTCCACCATTTCTGATGGGCTTTGAACTGCTCTGTAAACCGGACATTGGCACCAGGCACAACCGGTTTTAGGGCTGCTTCAAAAGCTTTGTTCGTATTGTAATA
Organism: Mariniphaga sp.; assembly: GCA_037128295.1. Classification (GTDB taxonomy): domain Bacteria; phylum Bacteroidota; class Bacteroidia; order Bacteroidales; family Prolixibacteraceae; genus JAAFHB01. The sequence goes on along the minus strand of JBAXWR010000347.1, from coordinate 957 downwards.
ACCCGAATGGAGAAATAGATCCATCCTGAAATTCTGAGACGGTTCTTTACTGATCAGGCAGATGCTTTTATAATCGGTTCCCAGATATGTACCGGAACTCTTACCGCTAATCTCAAGATTTTCACTCAGCAAAACGCCACCGAATATAAAATCCTTGAGCGGGTTCCATAAGTTATCCTTAATACTGACCAGATCCTGCTGAATAATTTCCTTGTCAATGACCAGATCTTTGTTGTTGTTCTGGTGGTAGAACGTCACCCGGTTTTGAGTAGTTTTCACTGTATCGGGATACCAGAAAATGTCCTTTCCGGGATAATCGATGTAGCTTGGCACGACCCATGTGCTTTTGATGGGTTTCTTTTCAAAACGCCAATACTGGTATTCCGCTTTCGCGGTAAGCTTTTGATTGGCAGACAGTTCAAAATGGATGTTGGGTTTTTCGACCTCCACCCAGATTTTGGCGGTTGCGTTTAAACCCAAATTTGCACCTTTGATTTCGACATAGCCCTTCTCCAACTTTAGCTCCTGCCTGATGTTCACAAACGGGTTTGGGGTAAAATCGAGCTTGATCCTCCCGGATTTCAAGAGGGCATTGTTTTCGTCGAAACTTCCACTTCGTCCAAAATGGAAATAGATCGAACCATTCTCGACCCACACATTGCAGCCAATATCGTAGCCGCCAACCGGCATCGACTCGGACACATTCTTACTTTGGGTCTCCCATACCACATTGTATTGGCTTAAGGGCGAAGTTTGGGCAAATGCCGGACCTGATAAAATCGTTGAAAACAACAGTCCAACAAACAGAGACAATTTTTTGTTATTCATATGATTGATATTTAGTTATATTAATTCCTTTGTGTTCTTCGCGGTCTTTGCGAGAATTTTTTTTATCTCTCGCCAAGTACGCAGAGTTACGCAAAGTCTTATTTATTAATTCTTTGCGTTCTCAGCGGT
>JBAXWR010000346.1:0-7000 GCA_037128295.1 Mariniphaga sp. | reverse complement strand
AGTTAAGATATAAAAATCCATCATAAGCTCTTTTAGCTTTACCGTATTAATTTTTAAAGGCATCAAAAATCACATCCTATGGAAAAATCCAAACAAAATTACCAGTTTTAACACGTTTATTACTTTCATTATATCTTACTTTCTTAGTATAATCAAGATGAAAAAAGCGAAAAGGAGATATAAAATGATTGTTAAAAATGTAACCGAGGTAAGAGCCTTATATAAAGAAGCATATGATAACGGCTGGGTCTTGCCCTGTATCTGCACAGAAAATTTAACCACAACAGAAGCTATCTTAAGTGCCGCACATGATTTTGGCAAGGAAAAAGGCATAAAAAATATACCCATCATCATCGCCATCACCTGCAATTACAGCCATCGTGCACAAGCCCCCAATTATACCCACACGAGAGACTATAAAACTGGCCTCAAACTCTTTGTAAATGACATCAAAGCACTAGCAGATAAAGGCTGTATTTATGAAGACCTGCAGGTCATGCTCCATTTAGACCATATCCAGTTTGACGATGATTTAGAGCTTTTAAATAGCGACCTCGCCAATTATTCCTCCATCATGTATGACGCATCTGCATTGCCATTTAGCGAAAATATCAAAAAAACCGCCGAATTTGTACTAAAAAATAAAGATAACATTCTCCCTTTAAATAAAAACATTAAAACCATCGCAGTGGTTGGTCCAAACGCCAATGATTCCACGATGTTGTGGGCAAATTACAATGGTTTTCCATCAAAAACCATCACCATTTTACAGGGGATCAAAAATAAAGCGACCCATACAAAAATTATTTATGAAAAGGGTTGTGATCATGTGGGAGATGTGAATATTAACAATCAGAGTGTTGCCGTTTCAAAAGTAAAGGATGCCGATCTGATCATCTTTGTTGGTGGAATCTCACCACGCTTGGAAGGCGAAGAGATGCCGGTGGCTTACGAAGGATTTAAAGGTGGTGACCGCACCAATATTGAACTGCCAAATGTGCAAAAAGAGATGATCAAAGCGCTCAAAAAAACCGGAAAACCAATCGTTTATGTGGTTTGCACAGGTAGCGCTTTGGCCCTGAACTGGGAACAGGAAAATGCAAATGCAATCGTAAATGCCTGGTATGGCGGACAAGCCGCAGGAACTGCTGTTGCCGATATTCTGTTTGGCGACTACAATCCGGCAGGAAGGCTTCCTGTTACCTTTTATAAAAGTATTGATCAGGTTCCCGATTTCGAGGATTACAGTATGAAGGGGCGAACTTACCGCTATATGACAAAGGAACCACTGTATCCGTTTGGATTTGGACTGAGTTACACCAACTTTGATTACAAAACAGCCAGTATATCGAAACCAATTATTGGGAAAGACGAAAAGGTAACGCTATCTGTTGAAGTCAAAAATGGGGGTAAACGGGTAGGCGATGAGGTTATTCAGGTTTACCTTCGGAATCCCAACGATCCTGGTGCCCCAATCAAGGCATTGATTGGATTTAAAAGAGTCTCATTAAAACCCGGCGAATTGCAGAAAGTAAGTTTTGTTCTGGAACCAAAAATGTTTTACTCATTCAATGATAATACACAAAAGCAGGAAGTTCTTGCCGGAAAATACGAATTGATGTATGGCGGTAGTTCTGCCGATAAATCGCTTCAAAAAATTGAATTAACAATCAACTAAACTTAATGAAGAATAATCCTTTAAAGTTTACTTTTTTATTTTTTGTTTACCTTCAATTTTCGTTTCTCAGTTTCGGGCAGGGTCTGCCGCTGTTTCGTAACGAAAATGTTCCCCAGCATGAGCGGATCAAAGACTTGCTTTCAAAACTTACCTTAGAGGAAAAAGTAAGCCTTTTGATTGCCAGTTCGCCGGGCATTCCACGACTTGACATCGATAAATATTATCATGGAAACGAGGCGCTGCACGGAATCGTCCGCCCAGGCAATTTTACAGTCTTTCCACAGGCAATCGCCTTAGCCAGCATGTGGAATCCGGAACTCCACTATAAAATTGCCAGCGTGATCTCGGATGAAGCTCGTGCCCGCTGGAATGAGCTGGAACTTGGAAAAAAACAATCATTGCGTTTCAATGATCTGCTCACCTTCTGGTCACCGACCATCAATATGGCCCGCGACCCAAGATGGGGACGTACACCTGAAACCTATGGGGAAGACCCCTTTCTGGCTGGAACGCTTGCCGTTCAATTTGTGAAAGGGTTACAGGGCAACGACCCTCGCTATCTCAAAGTCGTTTCAACACCAAAGCATTTTGCGGCCAACAACGAGGAACACAACCGTTTTATGTGCAATGCTAAGATTTCCGAAAAGCAATTGAGGGAGTATTACCTTCCGGCTTATGAGGCTGCCGTCAAAGAGGGGAAATGCGCATCGATTATGGCAGCTTACAATGCGATCAACGATGTTCCTTGCGGGGCAAATCCATGGCTTTTGACCAAGGTGCTGCGCCAGGATTGGGGTTTCAACGGCTATGTTGTCTCCGATTGTGGAGGTCCCGGAAACCTCGTTTCAACACATCAGTATGTAAAAACAAAGGAGTTGGCGGCTATGATCTCGATCAAAGCAGGGTTGGACCTCGAATGTGGCGACAACGTCTATAAAGAACCTCTGGTCAATGCCTATAAAATGGGGATGGTTTCAATTCAGGATATCGACACGGCGGCTTATCGTGTGCTTCAGGCAAGGATGAAACTCGGATTGTTCGACGATCCTGATCATAACCCATACAACAAACTGTCCCCTTCCATCGTAGGTTCTGCCAGTCATAAAGCATTGGCTTTGGAAGCAGCACGTCAAAGTATTGTCCTGCTGAAGAACCAGGATAACCTGCTACCGATCAACATCAACACTGTGAAATCCATAGCCGTGGTCGGCATCAACTCTGCAAATGCCGAATTTGGCGATTACAGCGGTGTCCCTGTTGGTGAACCGGTATCCATCCTTCAAGGTATACAAAATAAGGTGGGCAATAAGGTAAAGATCGTGCACGTACCGTGGCAGTCCATCAGCGGATTGGAAGGATATGAACTGATTTCAAAAGCTTACTTTCCTGAAGGATTGAAAACAGAGTATTTCGCCAATATGACTTTGGAGGGTGTCGCTAAAAGCAGGACGGAGGAAGATGTCAATTTTGAACCTGCCAACCAAAAACCAGACGCTTTTGTTCCAAACAATACATTTTCAATACGCTGGAGCGGAAAATTACGCCCCACTGTATCAGGTAGATACAGTCTTGGCTTTCAGGCGCACGACGGATGCCGCCTGCTGATCGATGGCAAAGTTGTACTCGATTCCTGGAAAAGGAAAGCTACCAGAACAGATTTTTCGGAGATCGAACTGGAGGCTGGCAAGACCTATGATTTTAGGGCGGAGTATTTTATAAAACGAGAACCTCTCGCCAAATTGTTTTGGAAAGCGCCCAACATGAACCACGACTTTACTGAATTGTTTGCCCCAGCCATAAATGCCGCCAAAAGTTGCAATGTAACTGTGGCCGTTCTTGGTATGAATAAAAACTTTGAAAGCGAAGGTCAGGACCGCGAAAATATCTCTTTGTCGAAAGACCAGGAGGCGTTTATCAAAGCCATTTATCAGGCCAATCCCAAAACCATTGTTGTTCTGGTCGCTGGAAGTTCCCTTGCGATCGGTTGGATCAATGACCACATTCCTGCTATTGCTGATGCCTGGTATCCTGGTGAACAGGGTGGTACCGCTGTAGCAGATGTGTTGTTTGGAAGTTACAATCCTGCAGGCCGATTGCCGCTAACCTTTTACAACAGCATGGACGACCTGCCTGATTTTGGCGATTACGACATGTCCAAAGGGCGTACTTATCAGTATTTCAAAGGGAAACCATTGTATGCATTTGGATATGGTTTGAGCTATACCAACTTTTCCTACAGTAACCTGAAAGCTCAGGATCAGGGTGGTAAAGTTCAGGTCAGTTTTAACCTGAAGAATGTTGGCAAAATGGACGGAGATGAAGTAACGCAGGTTTATGTTAGATTGCCACAGATGGAATTCCCACAGCCCATTAAGCAGCTCAAAGGTTTCAAGCGGATCAACGTCAAAAAAGGAAAAACGGAATTAGTTAATATTGAAGTAGATAAAGCCCAACTCCGCTATTGGGATGAAAAACAATCGAAGTTCGTCATACCAAAAGGAAGATATACCTTTATGGTTGGCGCTTCATCTGCAGATATCCGGTTGAACCAGGAAGTTGAATTGTGATTTTTAGGCTGATAATGATGGTAGGAGAGAATTTGATTGGTTTTCAAATTCTGTTCTCACCCCCAACCCCTCAAGGGGCTACCTTAAAATGAAATAGTTATGTGTTAGGATATTAGGAAACATAACAATGAACAACATGAAAAATGATATTAAAGAAAAGATATTCGAAAAGTATTTCGTGAACTGTGAAAAGGCAGAATTAATTTGTCAGGAATTGAAAATTATACGTTCGGAATTTTCAGAATATGCAAAACAAATTGATGAGGACAGACCTGAGATTATCAAAGAAATGCGTAGAATCCGACAACTTTTCAATAACAAACAAGGCCTCCTAGATTTTGGATTTGCAAATTTTGATGAATTCTATAATTGGTATTTGCAACAATATGAAAAGCAAAAAGGTTGCTGTTACTACTGTAAGACGGAAGAATCCATTTTAGCTGAATTGTTTGAAAAGAAATATACTTCAGTTAAACGACCTAATAGAGGTAAGCATCTTGAAGTTGAAAGACGTGATTCAATTTCAAATAAGTACACAAAAGATAATTGTGTGCTTGCATGTTATTTTTGCAATAATGACAAAAGCGATATTTTTACAGAGTCTGAATATTTTGAATATCTAAAGGAGAGAAAACTATTTTTTATTAAACAATTAGAATCCTTAAAATGATTTCGGATAGAGAGATGAATACAATATATTTTTCAGAGCTAATCACAACCGACAGTAGGTTTAAAGAGACTTTCAATGAGATTAAGTCAACTCTCAATTCGTTTGGAGTTAATCCTAAACTAATACCTTGTACGAAAGATATTTGGGTAAGAGATTTCATGCCAATCCAAATTAATGACACGAAATATATTGAATATCGGTATGATCCTGATTATTTGCAAGGTAATAGGAAACGTAGTCGTGATATAAAAACTTATCCTGATATTGTGTGTGATTCTTTAAAATTAACAACGGAAAAATCAGATTTGATAATGGACGGTGGTAATTTTATAAAATCATCTGACTGTATAATACTTACAGATAAGATTGTCAACGAAAACCGACTTTCGTATTCCAAAAACGAGCTGATTGAAAAGTTACAAAATACTTTTCTGGTAGACAAAGTGATTTTAATTCCTTGGTTTAAAAAAGAAAAGTACGGTCATTCTGATGGAGTTTTGCGTTTCATTGATAATAAGACTGTTTTGATAAGCCATTACTACAAAACTGATAATGTAATGTTGTATCGCTTGAAAACGGGTGGATTAAAGACAGAATTCATTGATTTCAAAGTAAAGAAAAGAGATAAAAGAAACTGGGCTTATGTGAACTTCCTTCAAACAAAAGATTTAATTCTGCTCCCTAAATTCGAGATTGACGAAGACATACAAGCATATGAACAGATTAAAAACTTTTATCCTGAATACAAAGAGCGTATTGCTCAGATTGACATGACTGAAATTGTTAAATTTGGAGGAGCATTAAATTGTATAACATGGACAACAAAGGAATGAAAGACAGAGACATGCATGTCCAAAGGCATCTTTATTTCTATCTATTTCCATCTATTTCTAATATCTTCATTTCCCAAATGAGATTACTTCTGCTTTGTTTGGGAATACTTCTTGTATCTTTCAACTTTGAATGCTATACCCAGGTCCAGAAACCAAACCTCCTGAAAGTAAAGATTTCAGTTACGCCCCAAATGAAAAGTTCATTTCAAAAAGATGGCTGTTTGTTTCTTCGTATCAACCGGCAAGGTGGTAAGGAACCAAGAACCAATGCAGAAATTGCAATTGCCATTACACCAAATAGTTGGGATGGCACTAAACCGTTTGTTTTCGATACCAACAATAAAAGTATCCTTGCTTCGGGATTGGATAAACTATCGGGAAGCAAACCTGAGAAATTCTATTGCCAGATATTTTACAAACAGGATTTGTTCGATTGCAACGAAAATGTTGCGGCTAACCTGTACAGCAAAGTTGATTCGTTTATTCTGGCGAAAGTGGTTAACATTAATCTTTCCTTAACAACTATCATTCAACCTGTTGAGGTTACCAAACATGATCTCGTAAAAACTGTAACCATTCAAAGCAAATATCTTACGGGCTTTTTCGGCAAGCCTCGTTCCCTAACTGCTTCCATTTTGCTACCGGCTAGTTTTCACCAAAACCCGAATAAATCTTATCCCATCTGTTATAGGGCTCCGGGACTTGGGGGAAGGTTGACAAGGATCAATGATATCCTGAAAGACAAGGATTTTATGGGTTGGTGGGTTTCAAAAGATGCGCCACAAGTGGTTTATGTTTTCCTTGATTCGAGAGGCCCTTATGGAGATACCTATCAGGTTGATTCCGAAAATAATGGTCCTTGCGGGAAGACTTTGACGGAAGAACTGATGCCTGCGATTGAGGCAGCGGTTCATTATGATCCTGCCAGCAAAAAACGGTTCGTTACGGGTTTGTCAACCGGGGGATGGGTGGCATTGGGATTACAGATTTTTTACCCTGACTTTTTTGACGGGGCTTGGGCATATAGTCCTGATCCGTTGGAATTTGAGCACTTTGGGTTGATCAATATCTATCAGGACTCCACAATTTTCTACAACAAATGGGGATACCTGCAACCCGGCGTACGGACAATCTATGATGAACCCACCCGATCAATGAAAGATTGGATTGCAGGTGAAAACAGATCTGGTTGGGCAAACGATTACAGAACTTCGGGTGGACAGTTCGGGGCATATAATGCTGTCTTTGGGCC
>JBAXWR010000345.1:0-7039 GCA_037128295.1 Mariniphaga sp. | reverse complement strand
TTCCGGAAATTTATTGCCAAATCTTCAATAGTCCAATTTTATTGCGAAGAACGGATCTTCGAGGTTTTCATCCGACAACAGGCACGGAACCTTTCCCTCCTTTTCTGTAGGATGGAGAGCTTCTGAAGAACAATTCGTGAAGAACCTTAATATTCTTCAGAATCTGAAGTTCCGCGCTTCATGGGGTAAGCTTGGGAACAACGCATCGGGCAATTACGACTATATGGCCCTCTACAATCCTGTAAGTTACTCCTACAATGGTCTTCAGGTGACAGGTCTTGCGCCTGGAAAAATTCCAAACCCCATGCTGCAATGGGAATCCACTACTGTCGGGAACATCGGTATGGATGTAACGATCCTGAATGGTCGTCTGTCGGGCGAAATGGATTACTACAACAAGGTGACAGATGGAATTCTAACAACTCCTCCAATTTACCTCACCCTTGGATTGGTTGGTGCCCCAACCCTCAACTCCGCTGAAGTGACCAACAAAGGGTTTGAAATGAATCTAACCTGGAAGGATCACATTGGTGATGTAAAATACTCAATTTCAGGTAATTTCGGTTACAATAAAAACACGGTTACCAAATACAAGGGACAACTTGTGACTGAATGGCGGACAGATGCCACAGGTGCTCCGGTCTATTATTCCAATATTGGTGATGTTTCGAGTGGTGGTGATACCCGTGTTCTGGAAGGCCACATGATCAATGAAAATTACCTGATGGATATTTATCATGGGAATGGTCAATACAACAATGCCGATGGATCAGTCAACATCGAAGGTGGACCAACCGACGGAATGATCCGCACACCAGCCGACATGACATGGTTGAACGGAATGATCGCTGCCGGGTATAAATTTATGCCCAACCTCACCACGGCCAAAAACAAGATTTGGTATGGTGACTATATTTATGCAGATTCCAACGGTGACAAGATTTATGGAAACACCTACGACAAGAATTTCACAGGAAATTCATCTATGCCAAAGTTTACTTTTGGCTCGCAGATGAATTTCAGTTGGAAGGATTTTGACCTCGATATGATCTGGTCAGGTCAGGCAGGGAACAAACTGTACTGGCTGGAGCGTGGGTACAATAGCTCAACAACACGTACCGGCTTTCAAATTGGCGCAATGATTGAAAAAGACCACTACTATTACAATGATACTGACCCAAATGATCCGGCCAACAACATCAACGCCAGCTATCCCCGTTTAAAACTGAACGAAAGCGATGGCCAGAATTCACAATCCAGTACAAGGTGGCTCTATAACGGCACTTTTGTACGGCTGAAAAACCTGACATTCGGATATACCTTGCCTGCAAAAATTGCGGCCAAAATCTATACCCAAAAAGTCCGTTTGTACTTTTCAGCAGAGAATCTGCTAACGTTTACCAAATTTCCAGGTTTGGATCCTGAGATGGGAGGATATACCAACTATCCGGTAATCCGTCAGATTGCATTCGGTACAAACATCACCTTTTAATTTTTGAAACATGAAAAAGTTAAAACTTATCATCATCATATTTGCAGTCATTTTTTTGACAGGCTGCAGCGAGACTTTACTGGATACGACTCCCTATAATGCAATTGGCTCAACATCTATGTGGACAACTGAAAGCCTGGCAGATTTAGGGGTCAATGGCGTTTACCAGACTTTACGTCAGGATTATGTAGGGTTAAATCGCTGGTACTTTGACCAGGAAAGTTCTACAGGGATGAGCAGGGGAGCAACTTCACTGACCAATGGAAACATTATCACCACTGACGGTTTGTTCGTGAATTATTGGAAACAGAATTACGAAGGCATCCACAGGGCCAATGCGGCGATCTTAAATATACCCAATTCAACGATGACGACCGAAAAGAAGGCGCGATTGGTGTCTGAATGTAAATTTCTGCGGGCATGGTTTTATTTCAACCTTAACCAGGTTTTCAAGGGAGTTCCACTCTATCAGGTTCCTGTTACACTTGATGAAGCCAACAAAGGGCGCGAAACGGAAGCCAAAATATGGGAAACCATTGTAACGGACCTGACAGACTGTATCAGCGACGCCAATCTGCCAAATATTTATGCAAAAGGCAATGCCAATTATGGAAGGGTGACCAAGGCTGCAGCTTATGCCTTAAGGGGTAAAGCCTATATGTACACGAAGGATTTTGCGAAAGCGGAAGCCGATTTCAGGTCTGTCGGGACCATGGGGGCCTCTCTTTATCAGGGTGATTACAAGTCACTTTTCAAGCTGGCCAACGAACAGGCCCCCGAAATGATCTTCTCAGTCCAGAACATTGCCACCCCGGGCCTTGGTTCAGTGACCCAATTCTATTGTGGTTCACGTATCTCCTTCGGTTCTTGCTGGAACAATTACCTGCCAAATCCCGATCTGGTTGAATCGTACGAGAAGAAAGACGGTTCCCCTTTTAACTGGAACGATTACCTTCCAGGATACAATTCAATGACCCCTGCACAGCGTTCGGTTTATTTTCTGCGCGATGGATTGACCGCTGCCGAAATCACTACCTTTACCAAATATGGTGCCGATATGACCAAATATCTCCCTGTTGGTAATGAGGAGCGTGTGCGAAAAGCCTACGAAGATCGTGATCCGCGCCTCACTGCGATGATTATTACGCCCTATTCTTCGTATCTTGGAGCAAACGGAACAACTCCCTACACCTATACCCTCCGCTGGCCTTATAGAGGATTCGATACCGCAGCGCCTTTCGATATCAAAACAGACACCAATACCATGTTTTATTATTTGTGGCGTAAGTTCGTTTATGAAGGTACTGAAACTCCGGCCCGGGATTATGGCCCTATTGACCAGCCGTTGATCCGATATGCAGATGTTGTATTGATGCTTGCTGAAGCTATCAATGAACAGGGGTTCAAGGATGAGGCCGTTTCATTTGTCAACAGTGTCAGAACAAGGGCGGGAGTTGTCGCATTGCAGACTTCAAATAGTGCTCTGCCAACCTATGTCGGCAACCAGACAGCCTTGCGGGACAGGATCCGTAATGAACGGAGATGGGAATTGTGCAACGAAGGGGTTAACCTGTTCGATGAAATGCGCTGGGGTACCTGGAAGGACAAGAAATTCTATGCCGGTAACGGAATCAAACAGATATGGGGAACGTTAACTTCTCCCTATTCCTGGAGAGGCGATTACATTTATAACTGGGCGATTCCGCAAACTGAAGTAGAGATGAACAAGAATCTTGTCCAGAATCCTGGATGGATCAACTAAGAAAAAATAAATAAAGAAAGGCTGGTTCTACATGTGTGGAATCAGCTTTTCTTTTATTTGACAGATATGGTTAATTGGAAGTAATTACTGTATTTGAAATTCATAAAATCCTTTGAAGCTAATTATTTTATAAAGATCTGTGTATGAAGTCGATAATAATCTTTTTTCTGTTTGTTCCGATATCTCTTTGGGCTTGCAGCAAGGACAATAGCCCTGGAGACCCTGTTTTGGAGAACACTCATGTGGAATCGTTGCTTCCATCCCACCTTAAAAGCACTTACCAGATGATCTGGAACGATGAGTTTGACGGAACGACAGTTAATCTTTCCAAATGGAATTTCAGGGGCGAAGGTACTGTCCGCAATTATGGCACCGTATCCAGGCAAACCATTTCACTCGATGGAAAAGGAAATGTATCTATCAAGGTTACCAAAGATGCTGACGGTAAATATTATATTGGCGAACTCGGAACTGCCGGAATCTATGAAACAACCTACGGCTATTTTGAATGTCGGGCAAAAATGAACAAGCAGATTGGCCCGCATGTTGCTTTCTGGCTTCAATCGAACGATCTTGGGAAGACAGGAGACCCTGCAAAAGATGGCACTGAAATCGATATTTTCGAGTACCACCGAAAGACACCTGATTTAGTTTACCACAACCTTCATTGGGATGGATATGGCGTCAACCACAAACACATCGGAACACAAATCCCGTTTGTTAATGCTGACAATGCCTTTCATATCTTTGGTTTAGAATGGAATAAAGAGAGCTACATTTTCTATGTTGATGGAAAGGAAACCTGGAGAACCTCAACAGCGGTTTCACAAAAAAGCGAATACATGATCCTATCCACAGAGCTGACTGGCTGGGGCGGCGATCCGGCTCTCGGCAATTTTCCCGATGAAGTGATTTTTGATTATGTGAGGGTATTTCAGTCAAAATAGTAAATAAATAAACTGATTAATTATGAGAAAATTATTGTCAATAACTGTTTTCATATTTTACATTTTTGCAGCAAAAGCTCATGAAAACAGGGATTTACTTCAGCACAAAACGGATATCGCAATCTTAAAATCCAGCCTGTTGCTTAACCAGAAATGGGTGACCTATCCCAAATATACAGATCGTAAGGGATGGGATGTGCTGACAGTGGGTGTGAAGGATGAAATCATCAAAAAAGGTGAAGCCGCACTGAATTACGAGTGGAAAGTAGTAAAAGCGACTGATTATCTGGAATTTGACAAAAGTGGTTCGCGAACGATCATGGAAATTCCGCTCAATAACAATAATTCAGCTCTGGCTGATCTGGTATTGGCCGAGCTTGCCGAAGGTAAAGGGCGCTTTATGGATCAGATCGTGAACGGTGTTTGGTACACCTGTGAAATGACAAGTTGGGCACTTTCAGCCCATATCGGCAGGGAGCAAAAAGAGAAAACGGCATTGCCTTCGTTCAAGGAAAATATCATAGATCTTACCTCCGGCGATATGGGGGAATTTCTTTCCTGGACTTGGTTTTTCCTGAAAGATGAGATGGATAAAATACAACCCCTTGTGGCTGAACGTCTTCGTAAAAATCTACAGGACAGGATTCTGGATCCGTACATGAATCGAAGCAATTTTTGGTGGCAAGCTTTCAATGCTACACCAAAAACGATGGTGAACAACTGGAATCCCTGGTGCAACTTCGATGTGCTCACAAGTTTTCTTCTCCTTGAAAATGATCCTGATAAACTTGCTGCTGCTGTTCAACGCACCATGATTTCTGTGGATAAATTTATCAATTATTACCACAGCGACGGGGCTTGTGAGGAAGGTCCTTCCTACTGGGGACATGCCCCCGGTAAATTGTATGATTATTTGCAACTTCTTTACAATGCCACAGGTGGAAAGATTTCCATTTTCGATCAGGCTATTATTAAAAATATGGGCGAATACATTGTAAGGTCCTATGTGGGCAAAGGTTGGGTTGTCAATTTTGCCGATGCTTCTGCAAAGGGTGGTGGCGAACCTGGTATGATTTTCCGTTTCGGGCAAGCAGTTGGAAGTCTGGAGATGCAACATTTTGCCTCCTATTTATATCAGCGTGACAAGGATCCGGAATATTTCAATGGGGGCCGGGATCTCTTTCGTACGATGGAGAACCTCAAATCCCATAGAGAATTAATCCAAACCCAACCTTCTGTTTCACAGGCAGCCAGTACCTGGTACCCCGAAACCGAATTCTGTTACATGCGCAACCAGAATGGTTTTTTTGTTGCTGCCAAAGGAGGCTACAATGCAGAAAGCCACAACCATAACGATATGGGTTCATTTTCACTGTATCTTAACGAGACGCCAATGATCATCGATGCCGGAGTCGGTACCTATACCCGTCAAACCTTTAGCGATGAAAGGTATTCGATATGGACCATGCAGAGCAATTATCACAACCTCCCGATGATTAATGGTATAGCCCAATCTCCAGGAGCAACGTTCCGTTCCCGGAATGTAAGTTTTGATGCTTCAAAATCGATTTTCAGTCTGGATCTCGCCGGTGCTTACCCTGCCGAAGCAGCCGTTGAAAAATGGCAGCGGAGTTATCACCTTGAGGCAAAAGAGGGGTTGATCATTGAAGATGTTTTCAAACTGAAGTCCATCAGTGTTCCTAATCAGCTCAACTTTCTAACATGGGGCAAGCCTGAAATCACAACTCCCGGAATAATCATGCTCGAAAAAGATGGCGTCAAATGTTGGCTGGAATACGAATCCACTCAATTTGAACCTGTTGTTGAAGTTGTGACCCTTTCAGACAAGAGATTGGCAAATGTCTGGGGAGATCAGATTTACCGATTGTCGCTCAATGCCAAAAAGAATCAACTTTCAGGAAAATACAAGTTAATAATGAAAAAATAACCTGCATTCATGTAGGATGGCCGTTGGTGAAAGATCATGGGAAATCTTTCTTTGGAAATTTAAAGAATATCTGTTTAATAAAAAGATAGCGATTAGTGTATTAGTTTAGTATCGTTTTGTTTTTTTTCGCCCCCTTTGCCGGAAATGGCGAGGGGGTTTCGCTTCATGGAAATTCGAATATATTTATTGTCAAATAACTAATTGAAATAGAGTGAAATATGTTATAATGCAATAATTGCAATCTTCAATTTCAGCATAGCCATTTCCACACCGGAACCACTTCAATAATGATCCCTTGTTCCGTAATCATATCTTCTTCTTCTTTGGAGATGATGATCCATCTTTTCACTTCGACTCGTTTGGACATTTTTACAAGGGCATTTATTTCACGTTTACGTGTTTCTGAATCCAGTAGGCTGTAACAAACCTGTACTGCCAATTGTATTTCAGGGATATAAAAATCCACTTCTATTCCCTGGTGATAGAAATAAACATCATCTCCATACTGCCGCCGAAGTTGGATTGCTACCTGGTTTTCGAGCAATGATGAAAAAGGATCAACAAGGAAAAGATTGAGTATGCCATTGTCAATAAAATAATACTTTTTGTTTGACTCTTTTTCAGCTAGTTTAGCGCAAATATTCTCCACCGGAAATATTAACCACGACTCTTTTAAATAGCCCAAATAATCGATCACTGTGTCAGTGCTGATTTTTTTCCCGGAAGAGGATACAACATTTGCCAATCTATTGAATGAAGTGGGTTGTTTAACAGATTCAGCCAATTTCCGGATCAACACCCGTAGCGCAAAATCGTTGCGTACCTGATAGCGTGTGATTAAATCGCCAAAAAATATTTTTTGATAAAGGCTGCTTAGCCATGCGCGTTTG
>JBAXWR010000344.1:0-7075 GCA_037128295.1 Mariniphaga sp. | reverse complement strand
CAACACGTTAAAAAACAAAATTTAGTAAATCCCGGTTTTACCGGACAACAATGAAAAACAATTTGAAAATTGGTCAATTTGAAGATTTGAAAATTCAAATAACTAACAGATAATCAATATGAAAAAGACATTATTTTGTATTTTTTTGATGGTGCTGGTATTGAGCAGCTTTTTTGGAACGGCCCAGACAGTCAAATCGGTAACAGCCAATACGGTTGCCAACAAGGTTGAAGCCTATTATTTTCACATGTCAACGCGTTGTGTAACTTGTAAGACTGTGGAGGCAGAAGCAAAAAAAGATCTGGAGACATTGTATGACGGGAAAGTGGTTTTTCAGGCCATCAACCTTGAAGATGCTAAAAATAAGGCAATTGTCGAAAAGTTAAAGATCTCAGGTCAGACCCTCTTGATTGTTAAAGGTGATTCAAAAATCAACATTACCAATGAGGGTTTTCTGTATGCTGTAACAAATCCTGAAAAATTCAAGTCGGTAATCAAGTCGAAGGTGGATGGTCTTTTAAAATAGTTTTCAATGGAGTTTCTCACCAATCTTCTCGATAACAGTACGATGCCCTGGCTTTCGGCTTTTTTGCTCGGATTAATGACCGCTATCAGTCCCTGTCCGTTGGCGACAAACATCACGGCGGTAGGTTTTATCAGCAAGGATATTGAAAACCAGAACCGTGTTTTTGTCAATGGGCTGCTTTATACTTTAGGGCGTGCAATTTCCTATACAGTTGTTGCCATTATCATTTATTCTGGTGCCGATCAGTTCAGGTTTTCGGGCTTTCTGCAGCTTTATGGTCAGAAAATCCTCGGTCCTCTACTGATTATTATTGGTTTATTTATGCTCGATGTGATTAAGATGAATTTCCCAGGAATGAACGGCATAACCTCGAAGATGGAGGCCAAAACCCATTGGGGATATTGGGAAGCCATCTTGTTGGGAATGGTTTTCGCACTGGCTTTCTGTCCATACAGTGGAGTTTTGTATTTTGGAATGCTTATTCCAATGACGGTTACAAGCGTTTCAGGTTTGTATCTTCCTTTTGTTTTTTCCGTGGCAACTGGGATTCCTGTTATTATTTTTGCCTGGATACTCGCTTTCTCCGTCGGTTCTCTTGGAGGAATCTACGATAAGATGAAGAATTTTGAAATATGGTTCCGCCGTGTTATTGCTGTGCTCTTCATTCTGGTAGGAATATATTATATTTTCATCTTATTCGTTTAAAAAATTTTGAAGTTTTTGTTCGGTGATTTACGAACAAATAAATTTATTGCGTATGAAAAGCTTAAAAAATTCGATCTGGCTGCCCATCGCCTTATTACCTATTTGGTTCCTGATTTATAAAAACCTTACCCCAATGACCGATTGGTTCATTGATAATGTCTTGGGATTGACTAAAGGTTCTCATTTTACGGAAGCTTTACGGTTTTTCGTTTTCGAATTCCCCAAGGTGATGCTATTGTTAACGCTGATTATCTTTTTTGTAGGGATTATCCGTACCTATTTCACTCCTGAGCGGACAAGAAAAGCGTTGGAAGGAAAGAAGACGTTTACTGGTAATGTAATGGCATCAACTTTAGGAATTGTCACTCCATTTTGCTCTTGCTCGGCCATCCCACTGTTTTTAGGATTTGTGGAATCGGGGGTTCCGCTTGGTGTTACATTTTCATTTCTGATAGCAGCACCTATGATTAACGAAGTGGCAATTATTCTTCTATACGGAATGTTTGGGTGGAAGGTCGCCATCATTTATGTTGGGACAGGATTGGCAATTGCAATCCTGGCGGGTTGGGTGATCGGATTGCTGAAACTTGAAAAATGGGTCGAACCGTGGGTGTATGAATCTCAATTGGGTGATTGTGTACAGGAAGAAGAAAAACCCAATCTTATCAAACGGATCAATCTCGGATATGTGGCTGTGAAAGAGATTGTTGGTAAAGTTTGGATCTATGTTGCTTTGGGAATCCTGGTTGGGGCCTGTGCCCATGGTTATGTACCTGAGGAATTTATGGCCGCTTTAATGGGAAAATCAGTATGGTATTCCGTTCCACTGTCTATTTTGATAGGTATCCCATTGTATTCAAATGCCGCAGGAATTGTCCCAATTGTTTCTGTTCTGATCGAAAAAGGTGCGTCGCTGGGTACAGCCCTCGCATTTATGATGTCGGTAATTGGCCTTTCGTTGCCGGAAATGGTGATCCTGCGAAAGGTATTGAAACTACCTTTGATATTTACCTTTATTGGCATAGTTGGATTTGGGATCCTGATCGTAGGGTATTTATTCAACTATATTTTTTAAGATGTGTTAACTGATAAATGCTGATCAATAAAATGGATATATATGGGACAAAATCACCACACAAAGAATCATTCAAGTTTAAATAAGGCTTTTATAATTGGTATCACCATCAATTTGTTGTATGTGATTATTGAGTTTGGTGCCGGATTGCATTATAATTCACTGGCACTGGTTTCAGATGCAGGCCATAATCTGACGGATGTTGCTTCGCTCGCACTGGCACTGCTTGGCTTTCGCCTGACCAAAGTCAAGTCAAATGATAAATTCACTTATGGTTTTCGCAAATCAACCATTCTGATATCCCTGATTAACTCAGTTGTTCTCTTTGTAGTTATTGGTGGAATAGCCTGGGAAAGTCTTAATCGGTTGCATAACCCTGTGATTGTTGAAGGTCTTCCCATCGTATGGATTGCCGGAATAGGAATTGTAATCAATGCGGTATCGGCGTTCCTCTTTTTCAAGGACAAAGATCATGATCTTAACGCGAAAGGAGCCTACCTGCATTTGCTAGCTGATACAACTGTTTCGCTCGGCGTAGTCATTTCAGGAATCTTGATTTTCTTTTTTCATCTTTACTGGATTGATCTGGTAATGAGTCTGATAATAGTATTGGCAATTTTTTATTCAACATGGTCTCTTTTTAAAGATAGTCTTTATCTTACGTTGGACGGTGTACCCAAAAGCATCAATATTAAAGAAGTATTATCTGAAATCAGGGAAGTAAAGGATGTCATTGATGTTCACCACCTGCACATTTGGGCCATCAGTACATCTCAGAATGCCATGACTGCGCATATAGTCATTTCACCAAATATCAGTATGGAACAACAAAATCAGATTAAATACAAAATCAGGCACAGGTTGGAACATGTCAATATCGATCATACAACACTTGAATTTGAAACTGAAGACGAAAATTGCGCCGATGCCAAATCGAATTAAAGAATCAACAAATAGTTATATCAATGATAATTAATTGTTTAAAAAAAACTTTCAATTGCAGTATTTCTTTATTAATCCATCGGCTTCCTTATCACCCAACTTTTTGGCTTCGTTCAAATCAAGGCAGCCTCCCTCTTTTTGTCCTGACAGGATTTTTGCAACACCTCTGCCACAAACCACTGGTGAGTTTTTTGGGCGCAACTGAAGCGATTTGTCATAATCGGCTATGGCTCCGGCAAAATCCTTGGAATCGGTTTTAACGTTACCCCTTTTATAATAAATCTCCCAGAATTTGGGTTCATATTCGATTGCTTTGGAGTAATCCGCAATAGATGCAGCGTAGTCTCCGGCATTTCGTTTTGTCTCTGCCCTTTCAGAATAGGCCCAAAAGTTCTTGGGTTCCAGTTCAATTGCTTTGGAAAAATCTTCAGTAGCTCCTTTATAATCCTTAAAATCCCTTTTTGCAAGACCCCTTCTCATGTACACCGTGGTATTATCGGGTTCTATCGAAACGGCCTTGTTGTAATCAACGAGTGCTCCGGTAAAATCTTTGAGCTGAAAATACTTCATGTCTGCCCTGTTGACATAGGAAAAAATAAAGGTGGGATCAATTTCAATCATTCTTTTATAAACATCCAAAGCACCCTTGAAGTCCTTTAGTTTTTTCTTCGAATTGGCCTTTAACTCATGGGCATCAAAGTTGGTGGAGTCGTTTTCGATCACCTGATCACAAGTTTCAATGGCTGCGTTATAGTTGTCCTCTCCAAAAAACTTAAAAGCCCGTTCCATCAACTGTTCGTCAGTTTGTCCGTTACTGATCAGTGATGTGACCAGAATAGCGAAAAGTGTAATTAACTTCTTCATAATTAGTTGATTAAAGAATTTATAATCGGAAATTGAATACGGCAAAAATATGTTTTTCTAGGCGAAAATCAAAAGTTTTTTAATAAACTTGAAACCATCTAAAATATTTTCGAAAATTATTGACGTATATATACGTCGCATTTGAATTTGACGTATGTTTACGTCAAATTCAAAACATTGAATATGGCAGTTTCAAAAACGGGTTTTTTCACTGAGGAGTTACAAAAACGGGCCAATTTATTCAAGGCTCTTTGCCACCCTGCGAGGCTTCAAATATTGTTGTTTCTTGCACAATCGCATCATTGCATAACCGGAGATATCTCCGAACATTTTCCACTTTCCCGGACAACAGTAAACCAACATTTAAAGGAATTAAAAGATGCCGGATTGATCTGTATGCACATGGAAGGAACAAAGATGGTTTACTGTCTGGATTGTGAAAAAGTCAAGGAGACTGAAGAAATCCTGACGTCAATCCTAAATGAAATCCATCTTCCATCCAACTTTAGCTGCTGTTTGGAATCTATTTCAAAAAATTAAACAAACATCCGTAATGCGGCTATCAAAAGAATTTATTGGCGAAACACTTGGCACTTTCTTGCTGGTGCTGTTCGGTTGTGGCTCTGTAACAGTATCCGTGCTTTTTAATGCCTATCAGGGTTTGTTGCAAATTGCCCTTATCTGGGGAATTGGCGTTACACTTGCCATTTATTTGACACGCCATTTGTCGTGCGCACATTTGAATCCATCGGTAACTCTGGCTATGGTTTTCAGCAAACGGATGTCGGCTAAAAAATTATCGGTATATCTTACTGCACAATTTATTGGGGCTTTTCTTGCTGGATTGGCTATCTATGTTTTGTTCTCATCGTCGATTTCTGCTTTCGAAAGTACGCATAATATTATCAGGGGTTCCGCTGAATCTGTGCAAACTGCCAAAATGTTTGGCGAATATTATGGTTCTCCCGGAAGTTCATCAGTAGTTTCTTTGCCACTAGCCATTGGGGCTGAAGCTTTTGGTACTTTTTTGCTCGTCTTGATGATCTTTGCGCTTACTGAAGGTTGCAACATAGGCCGACCACACGATGCAATGGCTCCCTTGTTCATTGGGTTGACCGTAAGCTCGATTATTTGCCTCATTGCCCCATTGACACAGGCGGGGTTAAATCCTGCCCGCGATTTCGGCCCCAGGATGGTTGCTTGGATAATGGGATGGGGAGAGGCCGCTTTTCCTGATCAAAACGGAGGTTTCTTTCTTGTTTACATCGTTGGACCCATAGCCGGAGGGATATTGGCCTCGCAGTTTTTTGTGTATGTGCTCGAACCTGCAATGAAACGGTCATCAGAAAAATGCGATTGCGATGGTAATTGCGGAAGAAACTAAAACTTCATTTATAAAATAAAAGTAAAATGATGAAAAACACACGACTTATTCTGGTTGGAGGATTCCTGGGTGCAGGAAAAACGACACTATTATGGGAGGTGGCACGCAGGATTATGGACAAAGGGAAGAGGGTTGGATTGATCACCAACGACCAGGCACCCGACCTGGTTGACACGGCTATCCTATCGCGCAATGAGGTTAAAGTTGCAGAAGTTAGCGGAAGTTGTTTTTGCTGTAATTTCAATGGACTGATCAGTGCCATGAAGCAGGTAAAAGATCAAGCCAATGCTGAGGTCATTATTGCAGAACCTGTTGGCAGTTGTACCGATTTATCGGCCACCATTGTCCAGCCACTCAAGGAAAACATAAGAAATGGGCTTTTGGTCAGCCCATTATCAGTAATGGCCGATCCGGGTCATCTCACCGATATCCTAAATGGCGGAAATGCAGGTTTGCATCCGAGTGCGGCGTATATTTTTAGGAAACAATTGGAGGAAAGCGATATCGTCCTGATCAGCAAAGCCGATCTGATCAGTGCAGATGAATTGGTCTTGTTGTTGGAAAAAGTAAAACTGAATTTCCCCAAGGCCGATGTAATGACCATAAGTACAATAACAGGTGAGGGAATTGACGAATGGTTGGTGGAAGTCATGAACCGCACCGATGCAGGTCAACGATTGGCCGAAGTTGATTATGATATCTATGCCGAAGGAGAAGCCGTTCTTGGATGGCTAAACTGTAATATTGAACTCACTGGCGGATTGACAGATTGGGATGAATTCGCTACCAATCTTTTGCAAGATTTGAGTTCACGGTTCGATGAACTCGGCGCATCAGTTGGGCATGTTAAACTTATAATCGAATCTGGTGATAAATATCTGACTGGTAACCTGATTGGACAGGGTGAAACCCTCAATTTCCGTGGATCGGCAGGAACTAGCATGAATGCCCGGCTGACTTTGAATGCCCGCGTAGAGATGAGGCATGAGGCATTGGAACAGATTGTTCGTGAAACAATCAATACCAAAACAAACAGCAGTGTTGAATTTAAGATTGTGGCATTGCGCAGCTTAAGCCCAGGCCGTCCAAATCCAACTTTCCGCTTCGACCATGTTGTAGTTCCAAAAAGAAATTGAAATATAAATACTTTGTTTAGTAGCCGTTAATAAGAAAAATTTAACGGCATTTTTTTTTGTACTTGGAATAAATGTCGTATGTTTGCGACATTAGAAATATGAAATGAACAAATCAGAAAAATTCGATGGCGATTTACAGGAGTTGGCCCGGTTCGGCAAAGCGATTTCGCACCCAGCACGTTTGTTGATCCTAAAATACCTTGCAGATACAAAAACCTGTGTCTCTGGCGATATATCAGATTTTATCCCTTTAAGCCGAACGACGGTCTCACAACATTTGAAAGAGTTGCGCGATTTGTGGTTGATACACGGTGAAATCGATGGGCTAAAAATCAACTATTGCCTTTGCTCTACCGACATTAACCGTTACCTTGGAATTTTTGATGAATTTTTCGGAAAAATAAAATCAGTTGAAATAACTTGTAAATCAATATTATGAAAGT
>JBAXWR010000343.1:0-7146 GCA_037128295.1 Mariniphaga sp. | reverse complement strand
TTGATGTTAATCCAATCTGCGATTATGACATTTATGTGAACAAAACCATGGAATTCAAGGTGGTCAAAATCAACCATGAATTCCGTAACGTTGTTGTTTCGCACAAAGCGCTCATCGAAGCTGAACTTGAGCAACAGAAGAAGGATATTATTTCCAAACTCGAAAAAGGACAGGTTCTTGAAGGAACCGTTAAAAATATCACATCTTATGGGGTATTCATTGACCTTGGCGGTGTTGACGGTTTGATCCACATCACAGACCTTAGTTGGGGACGTGTTGCCCATCCAAATGAAATCGTTCAACTTGACCAAAAAATCAATGTTGTAATCCTTGACTTTGATGACGACAAAAAACGCATTGCCCTTGGTCTTAAACAGTTATCTTCACACCCATGGGATAACCTTAATGCTGAACTGAAAGTTGGTGACGTTGTTAAAGGTAAAGTTGTTGTGATGGCCGATTATGGTGCGTTTATCGAAATTGCACCTGGTGTTGAAGGTCTGATCCACGTTTCAGAAATGAGCTGGTCACAGCATCTTCGTTCGGCTCAGGACTTCCTGAAAGTTGGGGACGAGGTAGAAGCAACAATACTTACTCTTGATCGCGACGAGCGCAAGATGTCTTTGGGTATCAAACAGATGAAGAATGACCCATGGAATAAGATCGAAGCCAAATATTCAATTGGTTCCAATCATGTGGCACGTGTCCGCAACTTCACCAATTTCGGTGTGTTTGTTGAAATCGAAGAGGGTGTTGATGGCTTGATCCACATCAGCGATCTTAGCTGGACGAAAAAAATCAAACATCCATCTGAATTTACAGCGATCGGAGCCGAAGTTGATGTTCAGGTTCTTGATATAGACAAAGAAAACCGTCGGTTGAGCTTGGGCCACAAACAACTCGAAGAAAACCCATGGGACGTATTTGAGACAATCTTTACCGTTGATTCAGTTCATGAAGGCACTGTAATTGACCTATTTGATAAAGGAGCTGTTATTTCATTGCCTTATGGTGTTGAAGGTTTCGCAACCCCACGCCATTTGATCAAGGAAGACGGTTCAAACGTTAAAATGGAAGAAAAACTTGAGTTCAAAGTTATTGAGTTTTCAAAATCAGCAAAGCGCATAATCCTTTCTCATTCAAGGGTTTACGAAGATGCTAAGAAAAACGAGGAAACAGCGAAGAAAAAAGCTGCCACCAAGACAACTCAAAAGAGCATGAAAACGCTTAAAGATAACGTAGAAAAAACTACCCTTGGGGATATCAGCGAATTAGCCGCTTTAAGGACCCAGATGGAGGAAAAAGAGAAAAGGGATATTTAGTCAGAATTCCGATTGAATTTTCATCATATAAAACCCGGTTTTAAAGCCGGGTTTTTTTATATTCGTTTAAATTTTTCACTATGCTCCCTTTTACAGTTACCATATTAGGCAGCAGTTCTGCCCAGCCAACTACGAACAGGTTCCCAACTTCTCAGGTTGTTAGCCTGAACGAGAAATTATACCTTATTGATTGTGGTGAAGGAACGCAAATTCAACTTCGCAGGTTCAAGGTTAAAACAGGTAAGATCAACCACATCTTTATTTCACATCTGCATGGGGATCATATTTTCGGGCTGCCAGGTTTGATTTCAACCCTTGCCCTTAGCGGGAAAAAGGGGGAATTGCACATTTATGCCCATTCCGAATTAAAAATAATGATGGAGCACCTGATGAAGTTCATGAACGAATTTGAAGATTTCAGGGTCGTTTACCATCCGCTAAACTTCAAAAAGAGGGCAATCATCCACGAAGATTCAAAACTGACCATCGAATCGTTTCCGTTAAAACACAGGATTCCCTGTTGCGGGTTTCTTTTTACAGAAAAAAAGCATGAACTTCATTTAAGGGGCGATGTAATTAATGAATTGGAGATTTCAATTGCCGGTCGCGTTGCCATCAAAGGTGGTGCTGATTATCAACTTCCTAATGGTCAGATCATACCAAATAAGGAACTTACCTTTCCGCCGGATCCGGTCCGTTCATATGCTTTTTGCACGGACACAATCTGCCGGAAACAGATCATCCCTATTATCGAAAACGTTGACTTGCTTTATCACGAAGCGACTTTTGCGGATGAACTGAGCGACCTCGCCCTAAAAACATACCACACGACTGCCAGACAGGCAGCTGAACTTGCAACCGAATCAAAGGTCAAAAAGTTGATTATCGGACATTTCTCAAGCCGTTATAAAAATGTCGATCCGCTTGTAGAGGAAGCCAGGGCCGTATTCCCAAATACCTACCCGGCGAATGATGGGGATAGGTTTGAGTTGTGAAGCAATCAATTGATATCATTTTAGGATACCTATAAATAAAATACTAATTTTGCAACTAATCCATACGGAATTTCTTAAATAGTGTCAAATACATATTCACAATGGAAAAGCAAAAGAGATACACTTCTGGGTTTTTATTTTCCTCACCCTCATTTCTTTCCGGTGCAGGAACGGTGTTCAATTTAGGAGGAAATTATTATCGGTTCAATTCTTCGGAAACAGGATTTGAATCAGATGAAATTGCTATTGAAAATGACTTTAGAATGGTAGGTCAGGATATTTTTGATGTAATTGAAAATATAAAAATGGATCGTAAAAACCTTATCCCATCCAAATAGGCCATGGCAGATGAAGTTCAAAAGTTGGATGAAAACGAAAGCAATAATCTATCGAAAATTGAGAAGCTTCTGATAGATATTGACCCTAAGATTTTTGATGGTATTCCTAAACAGAAAAAGCTACAAATCATAAGGAGTTTCGTAGTGACAATGCATACGACCCATATTGGCCCACTACCTGATCCTGCTACATTATCAGAATATTCTGTAGTAATACCAAATGGTGCTGACCGAATTATGCAAATGGCTGAAAAGCAGCTTGAGCATAGGATGAAAATGGAGAATAAGGTAGTTGGTGGTCAAATGGCTCAAAGTAATATAGGTCAGGTTTTGGCATTTTTGATTGGTATTGCTGCATTAAGTGCCTCGACGTATTGTATTGTAAATGGATTTGAATGGTCCGGAAGTGCAATTGGCCTTGGAGGCCTTACTGGACTTGTTACTGCGTTTATTAAAGGTAGGGATCAACAGGAGAAAAATCTGGAGGATAAACGGCCAAAACTGAGGAGATAAAATAGTATCTCCCTTTATTATGAAATCTCACAACAATTTTCAAGGGAAATTAAAATAAGGTATTTGTTTTGTGCAAACCTCTATCTTGCTATTTTCAAGATACCATCTTTTTACATATATCACCTGTGGATTTGAATTTCATTGATCTATCCACCGGAAAAAATTTCTCCAGACTTTAGGTGTAACCTCGTTAAGGTACATAGGATTCAAACCTGAAACCTGTTTAAAGTCCGAAGCCTTAACCTTCGATCCAACTAATAATGTTATGCAAGACCCCAGATGAGGAAATGTCCGGTTTAGCACTGATGTGGCCGCATCAACCCAATCATCAGTTGGAGGGCAACTTACCAGAATGACTATCAATGGACAGAAATCTCCTTTGGAGACAATGGACAAAGGAGTCACCTCTTGAGCGATACGGTAATTCAAAACTGTCAAGGCAGCACCTAGGACTAATTCGTTTTTGCCCTCCGGGAATAAAAGTGAAGGTGTCCACTGATGTATTGGGACCAGTGCATCTTTAGACCAAGCATCACTACCCATCTGAATAATACTAATTTGTAATGTTTCAATTAAAAATGGATCCATCATGCAAGTTTCTTTAAGAGTCTGAAAGCCAATTCTTATACTCTCAAAGGACTCTTTTGCCATGACAGATGAACCACTTACTAAAATATATAGTGGAAGTTTTCTATACATATTCGAAATAGTTAAATCGTTATTAATTTCAATTAAAGTCAAAGGAACACTTTAATTATCAACAGACAATAGAAAAAAAATCTTTTAGATAATCAGTTGTGATGTCGCCAGCATCTTTGTTACAAAAACAATATGTTATTTAATCTCCTCATCCTCAAAGAATTCTTTATTAAAATTAACAAGGTAAAGTTTTTCGGTAGGACGTGTGAAAGCGGTATAAATCCACCGGAGGTATTCATGATCGATCATCTCTTCGGTTAGGTATCCGTGGTCGATGAAAACAGCTTTCCATTGGCCACCCTGCGATTTGTGACAGGTTAAAGCATAGGCAAATTTTACCTGTAAGGCATTGAAGTATTCATTTTCGCGTATCTTTTCCCAAAGGGCACGTTTGTTGCGGATTTCGGGATAGTCAAGGGCAATTTCCTCAAATAATTTCTTCTGGTCTGCCTGTGTCAGGGAGGCTGCTTCCAGCGTTAATGTATCAAGAATGATTTTGCAATCGATTTCAACATCTTTGTAATCAATGAATTTCAATGTAACATTCACAAAGTGAAACCCATATTTCTCCTCATATTTCTTGACCTTTAAGACTTCGGCAATATCCCCGTTGGCAATAAACCCAAGCTCTTCCGATTGTTTTGCATAGTGGTAATTGTTTTTGACGTTCATTATCAGGTCGCCGTTCGACAACTGTTCCTCCCTGTAAAGGACAGCGCGCCTTATCCCTTCATTGAATTTATTGGCTCGTTTATTCGATCGGGTCACTACGATCGTTTCGTCGATCCCATATTTATGATAGCAGTTTGAAATCTCTTCGATCAAATCGGAACCCCCGATCCGCTTAATGTCGTCAAACCCCGAAATTTTGATTTTCCAATATCCTTCAGGATGATCTGATTGAAGCAGGTTCCTGATGACCGTTGCATTTTCAAGAATGCCCGATTTTTGTGCCTGCCTGACGACCTGGGTCAGTTCGCATTTGAACACTTCGAGATCGAAATATTTCAATTCTTCCTCTTCAAGTGCAGGGCTTAAACTGAACCCGACCGGTGGAAGCTGTGCAGTATCGCCTGAAAGTACCAACCGACAGTTTTCACCCGTCATTACATACTCGATAAGGTCAGCCAAAAGATTGCCTGAACCGAAGATATTGTTTTCCTGCGGTTGATTTGAAATCATGGATGCCTCATCAACAATGAAAATTGTATTCGTATGCAGGTTCCTGTCGAGACTGAATTTCCCATATCCATCAGTTGTCCTCTGCTGACGGTAGATTTTTTTGTGGATGGTTGTTGCCGGCTTGCCAGAATATTTCGATAAGACTTTTGACGCCCTTCCGGTGGGCGCAAGTAAAACTGTTTTCATTTTCAAAGTATCTAGAACACTCACAAGCGCACTTAGTGCAGTCGTTTTCCCCGTTCCGGCAAACCCCCGAAGCAGGAAAACAACATCAGGATTCTCAAAGGTTATAAAATCAGCCAATTTATCTGCCATTTCTAACTGACAATCAGTAGGCTCGAATTTTATCTCACTAACAATCAGATTGGAAATGTATTTCTTTAACATAGGAGTTATTTTGGAGGAACATACGGCAAAGGTTTGTATTTTTTTTAAATTTGCAGTCATGTGAAGCAATTCATTGAAAATAAAAATAAAGAATGCAGGATATCTCATTTATTGACAAGACTTTCGATCTCTCGAAAACCCATTTATACCATTTATCCATAATGGTAAGTCTTGATGGGTTGAGTTTTGTTGTTCTTGATATCCCCAAAGGGAAATATATTCAATTGAATGACCATCACTTTTTCCTCAAGAGACCAAGGCTACTATTAAAACATGTTGCTCAGGTAATTGAGTCTGAAGAGATTTTCAAATGCGAATTTAAAAGTACCGAGATTCTCTTCGCTTCCCGGAAATTTACCCTTGTACCCCAATCCTTTTTTGGAAAAGGAAGTATGGACAAGTACCTTTGGTTTAATAATCATGAAGAAAAGGGTTATGCAGTCGAGAAGAACCTCTTTCCCAAGGCTGGGTGCTATTGTATTTTCGATATTCCCCAAAATCTCAGTTCCTTTCTTACACTTAAATTTCCGAAGGTTATTGTCAAACACAGTTTATTCCCTCTAATAGAGGATTCATTAAAACGGAACAGGTCGTTTTCGGAAAAGGAGCAGGTACATCTCAACTTTTTTCGTGACAATTTTGAGATAATTATCATAAATGGCTCTAAATTAATCTATTGCAATATATTTAACTATATTACAGAAAGAGATATCCTCTATCATGTATTACTGATTTTCGACCAGTTGAAATTAGCGACGAATACGACAGAACTTGTACTGCATGGAAAACTTCCCCAGGTTTCACCAGCTTATCACCTGTTCAGGAAATACATCAGACAAACAATGTTTGCGAAACTTGACACAACATATCAGTTCAGTTACACATTTGCGCAATTGCCAGAACATTACTACTCTACAATCTTAAGTGCCTATAAATGCGAATAATTGGTGGAATTTTCAAAAGCCGTGCTTTTAGTCCAGGAAAAAACTTCCGGGCCCGTCCTACTACAGATTTTGCCAGGGAAAATCTATTCAATATTTTAAGCAACCGGTACGAATTCAGCAACAAACGGGTATTGGATCTTTTCAGTGGGACAGGTTGTATCTCTTTTGAGTTTGCCTCTCGTGGTTGTGAAGATGTAACAAGTATTGAACTTGACCGCTTCCATTATGCATTTATTTGTTCTGTGGTAGAAAAATTGGGGATTAAAAGTTCTGTAAACGTACTTAATGCCGATGTATTCAAGTTTATCACACGAACATCCGAAAGCTTCAACCTAATTTTTGCAGATCCACCTTACGAATTAAAACGACTCGCAGAGTTACCTGATTTAATCCTGAATAGCAAGCTGCTTTCAGAGGGGGGACTTCTAATATTGGAGCATGGTAAAACGAATGATTTCTCAGAACATGCGCGATTCAAAGAACTAAGGACTTACGGAAGCGTTCATTTCTCATTTTTTGAGTAAAAAAATTAAATTAAACAATTGATTAATTGTAAGATAGATACATTTTATTCATTTTTTCATCTTTTTGCTGTTGTTGCATTTGCAGTATTGAAAAATGGTGTATATTTGCAGCACTTTAAGAATTAGGGTCTAAAGAGCGTTCCTGAAAATATTGAAACAATAAAAACGGTTTGGTAGTTCAGTTGGTTAGAATACATGCCTGTCACGCATGGGGTCGCGGGTTCGAGTCCCGTCCAGACCGC
>JBAXWR010000342.1:0-7175 GCA_037128295.1 Mariniphaga sp. | reverse complement strand
GGATCATCCCAATAAGAATACTTCTTAATGCGGTCAACAGCCACAGTACCACCCATTCGTAACAGTGTGTTCCAACGGGTTTCTTCATAAACCAGTTCACGTGCACGTTCATCCAGAATCAAATCGACATTGACGTCCGCAGCGGTGACCAGGTATGTACAATTGGCACGTTTACGAATAAGATTAATGTCGTTTGCAGCACCATCCTTATCGCTCAACCGCATTTTGGCTTCCGCGCGAAGGAGGATGGTTTCAGAAAGACGGAAAATGTATTCGCCCCTGAACAGGTTGCTCATGTTTTCACCATCGGCAACACCTGTATATTTGTCGGTTGCAATCTTGCAGGATACAGGATAAACCTGGGTTTTGGCAGCATCAACAGCATCTTTTGTCTGTCCATCGCGGTAAAGGATGCTCCATGGAACCACCTTTCCAAAATAAGTTGTATTTGCGGAAACATTCCCAAGGAATATCCGGCGATTAACCGCTTCAGAATTTCGCATATCAGCAGACCATTTATCTGAATAGATGATGTCTCTGGTATAAAAATTCGGAATGGCCTGGGCAATCCCTCGACCACCAACATCCTCAAGGGTTCCCGTGGCGATTGCCGCCATCGGATCGCGGAAAACGCCGCCAAAAACGCGGGAATATGGGAGAAATGACTCTTTATCCTCCACTTTATATGCGGCATAACTGACCTGGGTTGACCAAATGGCCTCCTTGTTTCCAGCCTGAAAATCCTGGTTTCCTTCCTGGAACAGATCCCAGTAAACATTGGCTGTGATAGGAAAACCTGCCTTTGAATAAAGACGGTCTGAAGTTTGCGTTGCAATTGTATTGGCAAAGTAATAATCGGGATTTTGAGTTGAACGGGTCCCAAAGCGACTTGTCATTAAACTGTAGGTACCGCCGTCTATAACAGCATTCCCATAATCAACAGATTTTTGATAAGCGGCTTTTGGATCAGCACCATCAGCTTCATTGGCTAAACCTTTGTCAAGATACAACTGACAAAGCAGATGCTGGGCTGCCCCTTTGGTTAAACGTCCTTTGATCGTGGATGTAACAGGCAGATCAACCAATATTGCCTCCAGTTCATCAATCGCGAATTGGTAGGTTTGTACACGGGTAGCCCTTTCAAAATCATACCTAGGAGCGGTAACGATCTCTTTTACAATAGGCACACCACCAAACAACTCGCCCAGATTGCGGTAAGCAAAAGCACGGAAAAATCTTGCCTGCGCCAAAGCGTATGCTTTGTCGGTTTGAGAAATCCAGACAATCTGAGGAAGTTCGGCGGCATAGATAGCAAGATTAGCTTTTTCAATCAATTGATAAAAAGCAGCATAGACAGTGGTAAACACGGTATGGGTGGGAGTAATAATACCATAATCGTTGAAACGATTACCGCGACGGATTGTTGGAACATCCATTAAATCGG
The DNA here is from genome assembly GCA_037128295.1 of Mariniphaga sp. Taxonomy (GTDB): domain Bacteria; phylum Bacteroidota; class Bacteroidia; order Bacteroidales; family Prolixibacteraceae; genus JAAFHB01. Next base: position 5,731 of record JBAXWR010000342.1, on the reverse strand, counting down.
TACCGTTTGATCCCTTGAAAGCAAGCCATGGATCATTTTGTCCAACCAGATTGTACATGTAGCGAACGCTTGAGTAACAACCAACAACAACCTGGTCAACCTGATCTGATGAAGAAAAGGCATTGTCTGTTGTATAGAACGTCTTTGGTTTCTCAGTTAAAAAATCATTGTCGTTACAACCAAACACAACCAGCAAAGGAAGCATCAGCCACAAATATTTTATATAGATAAGCTTATTCATAATTTCTTAATTCTTTAATGGTTAGAAACTAATATTTACACCAAGGTTGTATGAGGATAACGCCGAAGGGGTATTCGCACGAACAGTCACACCAACTTCGGGATCCCCTCCTTCCCATTTGGTAAATGTTGCCAGGTTGGTAGCAGAAATAAACACTTTCATGTTTTTGATCCCGGCATTCTTCACCCATGGCTGGTTGAAACTATAGGACAAGTTGATGTCCTGGATACGCACAAAATCGCGGTTCATCAAACCCAGAAAACGACCATCCCCTGCAAAAGTTGCGGAAGGATATTTATTGGATGGATTTGCAGCGGTCCAATAAGGGATGTAAATACTGTTGGATGCAAACAATCCGGTACCACCAGCCATGAATGCAGTGGAATTACTTGTTTGATAATAGCCAGGGCCTCCGCCAAATACCCCTGAAACCATCATGTAAAATTCCCAGTTCTTGTATGACACTGTATTACTGAAGTTAATCTTGAAATTGGGTGAGGTATATCCAAGGATTTCGCGGTCAAGCGAAGTGATTTTCCCATCTGTGTCCAAATCAACGTATTTTGGTGTACCTGCTGTAACCCCATTGGCTGTCATATACTGTGTATCGGAAGTCTGCACAATACCATCTTGCCTGTATCCATAAATGGCTCCCAGAGGTTTGCCAATGAACCTGCTGTTGGCGATATCATCATCTTCTTTTCCATCCTTGTTCAGGTCATCTCCATACAGATGCACAAGTTTGTTTCTGTTAAGCCATGTTGTCAATCCGGAATTCCAAGTCCAATCCTTCTTTTTGAGGTTTACTGTATTTAATGTCATTTCAAGACCAGTATTGTTAACCTGCCCCATTGACGATTGCATGGTTGAAAATCCTGTCATTACAGGAATGCTCCTGGTAAAGAGCTGATTGGTGGTTTGAGTGAAATACATGTCAATATCCAGGAACAACCGGTCGTTGAACCAGGCCGATTCAAACCCGAAATTGGATGACTGTGTTTTCTCCCATCCAAGAACAGGATTGCCCAAAGCGGTCACGTTCATACCGTAGTTTATTGTCGGAGTGCCGAATTCATAACGGATACCGCCTGACGAGCCACTTGCAACTGGTGAAAGTGTTCCATAAGGACCAAGGCCCTGATTACCGTTCATACCAGATGAAACCTTCAACTTTAAACTATTTACCACTTTTTTAATTGGCGCATAGAACCCTTCATTGGAAATCTTCCAGGCCAGACCACCGGCGAAAAAATCGCCCCATTTATTGTCCATCCCAAAAACTGAAGCACCATCACGGCGGTAGGAAGAAGTCAGGAAATACTTATCATTGTAAGAATAGCTTGCGCGTCCAAAATAACCGATGTTGGAACGATCCTGTACCCACACATCAATTTTTTGAGTTGTGGCTTTATGCAATCCATAAATTCCCAACAACGTATTCCCATTGGCTGTAAAATCTGATCCGATCACGTTTTCGTATTCAGAATGGGAAAAATCCCTTGTGGCCACTGCTGTAAGGTCAACAGAATGTTTTCCAAATGTATTTTTGTATGATAATATATTGTCAATCAACCAACTGCTATTTGTGGTATTGTTAATATTACCATTTGCTTTTGAAAGTAAATTCTTATAAGCGGCTATCGAATATCTGGTAGCATCTGTGACATTACCTTCAGCGACATAGGAACGTTCGTTGATAAAGGCACCGGTTTGATCTTTGCTGAGGTTACCAGCATAATTAAAACGATAAGTAAGTCCTTTAACCCAAGGGAATTTGATCAACGCAAAGGTATTAACACGGAAATTATTGCGTTTGTCAAGGTTTTCACGGGTATCTCCTATCACATCCCACAATGGATTGACTTGAGATTGCGTTTCAGGGTATTTCTCCAATAACTGAGTTGCGTCGTCCCTGTACGGAACGCTATACGGACCCATATTCTGGGCTGTTGTAAGGTTTGCGCGGACACCTGAAAAATGGGCGTTGGTATAAGCTGCATCCAAACCGATCTGTAGCCAGGATGTAATGTCGGCATTGATCTTGGCAAGGATCGTTGAACGATTGAAATCATCGCCAATCAAAACTCCCTTGCTGTCGGAATAAGCGCCGGACAAGTAATAGCTCATCTTTTCGCTGGCACCGGAAATGGATGCCTGGTAATCCTTGACATATCCGGTACGTGTACTGAGAGCAAGCCAGTCAGTCACCTTACCAGCAGCCATATTGGCTTTTTGCTGATCTTTCATCCACGACATATCTGTGGTGTTGTTTCGATCAAGCACCGTTTGTATGTATTGTTCAGGAGTTTGCATCACAGGTTTTGTCTGCCACGTCTGGAAGCCACTGTTTGCATTGAAATTAATGATTGGTTTACCCAATTTTCCCTTTTTTGTGGTGATGATAATAACCCCGTTGGCCGAGCGGGATCCGTATGCAGCAGACGAAGTGGCATCTTTCAGAACGTCATAGGATGCGATATCGTTGGGATTGATCTGGTTAAGACTCCCCATGTAAATTACCCCATCTAAGACAATCAATGGTGAATTATTGCCTGATATAGATTTTACACCACGAATCTGAATGGATGGTGTACCACCTGCCGTATTGATTGCACCCACATCCAAACCGGCCACACTACCTTTCATTGCTTCCAGAGCATTCAGGCTGGGCTGATTGGCGATTGGTGAGTTTTCCATTTTTACCTGGGTTACAGAACCTGTAAACTCCTTTTTAGTGGTTGTACCATAACCAATTACGATAACTTCATCCACCCCGACGGTTGCTTCTGCAAGGACGAAAGTAAACTCGGTTTTCTTTCCAATTGGCATTTCCTGCGATTTCATTCCAACGAACGAACAGACCAAAGTGCCATTTTCAGGTACATTCGACAATGTAAATAATCCATTCATATCGGTGACGGTGCCGTTGGTGGACCCTTTGAGCACAATGGTTGCCCCGGGGATCACAACCCCCGCCTGGTCGGTAACTTTGCCCGAAATGCGCTTTTGTTGTTGTGTTGCTGATTCCCCTGCTGGTGTCAGTACAATATGCCTGTCGCGAACCAGAACGTTTACATTTTCTTTGTCGAATAATTTCGCAAGAACGACATCAACTTTTTCACCTTCAACAGTCAGATCAACTTTTCTCTGGACATCTATCAATTCGCTGTTGTAAAGAAAATAGAATTCACTTTGCTGCTCAATTTTCTGAAGCACCTCTTTAACACTTGAGTTCTTCATATCAAGTGTCAATCGTGCTGTCTGAGCATAGGTTCCCCCTGCAAGTGCCTGAAAAGCAGTAATTAAAATCAAAAATAGGGAGTTTCTCATAGCCAATAGCATTTTTTTGTGCTCCGAAAAGAACGCGCACAACGGTTTAATCTTTTTTTTCATACTTTTGAATGATTTATTTTGTAACTAAAATTAATTTGCCCCTAAAAGGGTATTCCGGAAAGGGGGTGTTCGAGCACTCTCTTTCTTTGTTTTTCTTTTGCTTTTCCCCTGTTTATTCTTATCTCATAGGCATTCTTATTTTTGTTTTTTTGTGATTCTTATTTTTGACCTGATTTGTTTCCGGCTGACCTTATCAATCTTCGCATTTTCGTAATTAATATCGATTGGAGATGACAGTTCAAGCAAGTCAAGTACCTGATTTAATGATTCATTCTCAAATGTTGTGGTGATCTTGTAATTTTGGATTTCCGAATCTTTGAGGACTACCTCGATCCCATACCAACGATCCAATTGGGCTGCAACTTCCGGCAAAGGGGTGTCATCAAAGACCAATCGACCCGAATGCCATGCGGTGTATTTATCAATTTTAACGCTAGTAATTTTTGTGGTCCCAGTGGTTCTATCATATTCGGCCCTTTCACCTGGTTTCATCATCAACTCCTGAACCGTTTTGTCATTGTCCGTTTGGAAGTTGACTTTCCCTTCTTCAAGAACCACATCTATCGTATTCTCATGATCGTAAGCTTTAAAATTAAATCGGGTTCCCAAAACTGAGACTTCAACATTCCCTGATTTAACAAAAAATGGAACTTCCGGATTTTTTTGTACATCAAAGAATGCCTCCCCGGTTAGAGAAATTTCACGCCTTTCCCGATCGAATGGTATTTTAAACTTAACTGTGCTTTCGGCATTTAGCCAGACTTTTGAACCGTCAGGAAGAAGTATTTGTGACCTGATCCCACTTGGACTTGTAATTTCCTGTATTGCAAACTGTTGAGGATTATTTTGGTTGAGTTGATATATTGTAAATAAAGAACCGATTAGCAAAGGAATAAACAGAATGGCAGCTATTCGTGAAACCACAGTAATCAACCGTTTGATTTTATTATTCTTTTTGATTTTTTCCTGGACTGTTGAAAAGGCTTTTCGACTGTCAACGTCCTTTATTTCAGAAATGGCTTTTTGGGCTTCGGCAATTTCATCTTCCAGTGTATGACTGGATCGTATATTGACATGATATTCAAAGCTATGTGAACTAAGATTGCTATTGGCCATATTTATTAAAAATTGAAAGACTAAATTTAATGTACTATATCTAATACACCTGAAAACGTTAACACACGTATCCAAAATTAAAAAAATGTGAAATTTAAATAATACGGTAATTCGATAATGCTTCAACATTAAGTAAATCAGAATTATATGTCATTTGGTTAAATTTATTTCCGGTTGTGGACGTAGTGTCCCGGTGACTTTGAGCTGAGACTATGATGTTTGATACAATAATTATTAGTCACCCGGACACTAAGCTAAGATCCAAAAGCATAAGTTGCAAATATCGTTTTTATACCTACTTTTGTAAATGCTTCGCAACCATTGTAAAACGACTAAATGTAGGTTTACGATGCGTAGGCTTGGAGTAGCACTAACCTTTCCAAGTTCACCGATGCTTTTTTATTTTCAACTGGTTTAAAATATAGATTTGTTAAGGTTATCAGTACTCTTGCAGTTTTCACCTAATCCCACAGGTCTGTATAGTACTTACCAAAAAGGCGGTATCCGTTCTTCAATCTTGTATAATGCTTATCGTAGCCATCACGATCAAAAACATGGGTATCGTTTGGCCCGGTAACCAATTCGTACATTGGCTCCATTTTCCCTGTCTCTTTGCTTAGGTGGGTACGATCGGTTTGTTTGAACTCGACATCGTGTACACCGGAATGGTATTGATCTTCCCAATTTCCTTCACCCTCCAATTGCTCGAACGCCCATATCATTTCGTCAAGGACCCATTCCCAGCGTGCAAAATGGTTCACATCTGTTTCACCTTCATCTTCATTAACAGGTGGAGAATTTATTTTTTGCAAGTTTTCGGGAACGTCACAGTCCTCAACAGAACCTGCTCCATGTTGGTCTTTTCGGAGTTGGCGCAACATAGGAGCGATAATCTGTGACAAAGAATGATCCATGCTCCACGTGTCCCAAGGATCGATACGGATTTTTACCTTACGATGGATGAATGGGTTGTGTTCATAG
>JBAXWR010000341.1:0-7180 GCA_037128295.1 Mariniphaga sp. | reverse complement strand
CATCCTTTCCTTCGGTAATGTTGCCATAGATCGGGATTCGGGTAAGCTGTTTGATATCGTCGCCTGATTGGATTTTGTTGTTGAAAAGGTCGGTGAGGAACAGGAAGAGCAGGGGGATCATCAACCCGATCAACCCTCCGATTGCCATAATCTTTGATCTTTCCGGTTTGACCATCCCGAAATAGACAGCCTTTTCGACAACCTGGTTATCGGCCACATTGGAAGCTTTTTTAATTTGAGCTTCAATTATCTTTTCCTGAAGCAACGTATAAAGGTTATCTGTCGTTTTGTAACTCCGTTCGATCCCGAACAATTCCTGTTCCTTGGCAGGTTGCTTGTTCTGATCGAGTGTGTACCTCTTTTTTTGTACAACAATCCTTTCAATTTTCAGGTCGATATTGTCCCTAACATTTTTCATGTATTCGCGGATCGAGTTCAACAAGATGCTTTCCTGTTTTTGCCTGTTCTGCAGATAGGGGTTGTTAAGCTTGTTTTGCCCCATGTACTGAAACAATTCTGCACGGATCTCGCTGAGTTGTTTGAGATAAGTTCCAAATTCGCCCATTTCGAGCCCAACAGAGGAGGGTGCAATCAGCTTGTTGTAATCCTCCCTTTTGTTGAGGTAGCTCTCCATCTGATCGAGATAAACGATCTGCATCTGTAACAAAGCCTGTTCAGCGTCAAGTGCCTCAAGCTTGGCATAACTGCTTTGCACCTGAATATCGGGTGAGACCACATTGTTGGAGGTGCGGAAATTCTGTAATTTACTGCTGACCGACTTGAGTGTGTCGCCAAGCCCTGCCAACTGCTTGTTGATAAAATTAATCGTATTGTTTGCAATCTCATTTTTTTTGTCAAGATCCGATTGGATCCAGTCGTTCATCAACTGATTCAGAAAGGTCTTCGATTTTTCGAGATTCGATCCGGTATGGAACAGGTTGACAACTGTGGCCCCTTTGACTGCATAGTCGAGTTCGAGTGTACTAAACTCTTTGACCATCCCATCGTTACTTTTGAACACAAAATAATAGTCTCCTTCGTTGGCTATTTTTTTAAGATCGGTAAACGACGGCGAGAGGGTGAATGAGTAGTTTGGGGTGGTACAGGCTTGTCCCGGAATGATCTCCTGATCAATCGCAATGTTGGGCAAAGTCCCCATTTCCTTGTTAAGTTGGAAATTGTACAGGGTGATGTTTTCTCCTTCAGCGTTTAACCTGATTTTCCCGTTAGGAGCGGGTTCAATATGAATTTCAAGGTTTAATGGTTGCACATGTGTTGAATCCATCCTGACAACAAATGGCTGATCGGGGTAGAATTCCCGGACATTAAATCTCCCTTTTGAATAGTAACAGATGTTAAAATTAAGCTGGCTTAAGGTTTTCCTTACCTGTGAAGGGGTTTTTAACAAGATCGTCTGGTTGATAAAATTCTCATTATCGCCAGACTCAAATCCACTCATCAATAAGCTCTCCGAAAGGAGTGTCTTTTGTTGAGGCTTAATTAACACAGTGGAGGTCACTTTAAAGACAGGAATCGTATTTCGGACCACTAAATAGGCGATTGTCAGACCAAGGAATATGGAAACAGAAAACACGAGCCAATTGCTAAGGATCAAAAAAGTCCATTTCTTGAAAACCTCGGTGTCGTTACCCGATTCTTTCCCAAATAGCGATAATTGATTTTTTTTGGTCAACTCCATAAAGTACCTCTTTAGGCTGTAATGTAATATTCAATTAATTGTTTAAAATGTCTTAAGTAACAGATAGAAACTGATCAGGCTGGTGACAATTCCGAGGGAGAAGGTTTCGCCAAAGCCAAATATTTTTGCCTTGATCGGCTCTACATAGATCAAATCGTTGGGATAGATGTACGATTCCTCGGAGTTGAGCAGGTTTTTGTCGGTAAGGTCGATTGTTTTTACAATGGAGACACCCCCCATGGTTGGGCGGATAATTTTCACCTGTTTCCTTTTTGAATAGATCGTAAGGTCGCCTGAAATGGCAATGGCTTCGTAAATGGAGATCTGATCTTTGGACATTGAGTATTTGCCTGCTTTGGCTTCACCCAAAATGGTAAAATAGGTATCTGAAAGCTCTACCATCAGCGTAAAATGGTCGATCTGTTTTTTGAGGATTTCGTTGAATTTTTGTTTGACTTCGCTACGTGTCAGCCCCTTTACCTTTACCTTGCCAAGGGATGGGAAATCGATCTCCCCGTTGTCGTCAACCAGATACGAATACATTTTGGCACCCATACCTCCTGATTGTTGCATCATCATGTTTGAGTTGTTTCCGCTACCGGAAGAGAGGTTATAAAAGGCTGCCACTTTTTCATTCTCGGTAATCACCCGGATGTAGAGGTAGTCGTTCGTATTGATTTTGTAATTTTCGGTTACGACATTGGCCTTTGTGTAAACATTTTTGTAATCCTTGTTCCCCTCCTTGTTCTGAAGGTAGATGGTACTTTTGGGCGATATACACGAGAAAAGGAGCAGGGCTGGTAAAAAGAGCAAACAGGTTTTCAGATATCTTATCATGGATTATTGTTTTGTTGCCAAAGTTAAACTATTTTCCCTACCAGATATTGATATTCTGAATAAAGGATTGGACATTCTCTGTATGTTTTCTGACCTTTTGCCTGGTCAGGTTGATATGCTTTTTTCTGTTTTCCAATATTTGATGGATCGAACCTGGCATCAGCAATTGTTGGTGGGGGTCATTCTTTTTGATCAGGTTCCTCTTTTGAATGAAATAGGCAGGGAGCATAAACAGGAAGCTACCCGAAAGAATCATAAAACTCAGAAGGAGGATCATCCCGGAAGGTTGGAGCATAAAAGCAGAGCCGATAAAAAGCAGATTGATTACAATAATTGTATAGGTAGCCTTTTGGTGAGAAAAGCCCAATATCAACAATCGGTGATGAAGATGGTTTTTATCGGCCACAAAGGGAGATCTGAATTGCAAAATTCGGATTGTAAAAACCTTTAGTGTATCGGCCAACGGATAGATCAGGATTGCAAAAGAGATTACCGGGGAATAATGGACACTATAAGCCTGGGCTATATCGATATTGAATTCGTTGAACTTGATCACAATGACAGACATGATGGTCCCAAGTACAAGTGAACCGGTATCACCCATAAAGATCTTATTTTGTTTGCCGTAAACGTTATAATAGAAAAACCCGGCAACAGACCCAAATAATGATACAGAGATTATTGCATATTGATAATGTCCACTCACCAGAAACCATGTTCCAAAAATTGCAATGGCCAACATGCTTAAACCTGCAGCCAACCCATCAATACCGTCCATCAGGTTAAAGGAATTGATAATTACGACAATTGTAAAAACCGTCAGAAGAGCTCCCGGGAAAATCCCAATCTCCTCAAAACCCAAAAAACCATGAAGATGGGTAATTCGTATTTTTGCTAAAAAAATAAGAATCAGTGTAACGATGACCTGGGCTAACAGTTTTTTCCACCACGAAAGAATAACAATATCGTCTTTTAAACCAACGAAAAACATAATGGTGAGGACTAAAAGGATATAGATCATTTCAGGAAGTTCGTCAGAACTCAGCCCTATTGTTGCTGAGCAAATAAATCCAAAGAAAATCGCGATACCCCCTAAAGTAGGGATGGCTGTTTTGGCAGCCGACCGTTCGTTTGGTTTATCGAAAAGTTTTAACAGGTGCGATACCTTAATAATAATGGGTACCGAGTAAAGTGAAATAAGCAATCCCAGAAAAAAACTCAACAAAATGTTGGGAGTAAATTGCATAGTGATCTCGTTTGTTAAATTAATTCACCTCTTCAAATGAAGTCCTTTTTTGATTATATCATTTTACCGGATAAAAGGGTTATTAGTCTGGTCCAGTGGTGTCAGGTTCTTTTGTATTTGAGGGGGTTCACCATCTATCAATACATTATCGGGAAAAGTTGTATCTGCAATTTTTAAAAAGCTTCCAAGAATGCAATTTTCACCAATAATCGTTCCTTTTAAAATACTACTTGAGTTTTCGATGCGGACATGATTGCCAATAACAATTTCGGAATGATGCTGTTTGAAATTATGATGTTGCATGTCTGAATCAGTAATAAGTACGTTATGTGCACTAAAAAAATGCTTGCCTATCCTTATTTTATTAAATACCAATACCATAGAGTCTGATTTCATTTCTGAATTCGATTTTTCATCCTGGCCTCCAATCGAAAGTTTGGAATCGGATGCCAATATAAATGAAACCCCTTGCCCAACATGTAAATCTCCATGAATTTCAAATGTGGAATTCTTGTCCATTGTTATCGAAACTGTTCTTTTCCCATAAACTGGGGGAAGAATAAGGAGGTTGCCAACAATTAAGAGCCTGGATGATTTGTGTTTGTCCATTTTAAAACGGATAAAGGGGCTGGAAATCGAAATCTTTCCTCCCCCTGCGTCAATTTTCGATGTATAATAAATTGACCGGAAATGGCAAACTAAGAATTTGAAAAGTACATAAGGGCTACCATTTGAAGAATTGACAAAATCAAAAACGATAGATTTAATATAGGCTTTCATTTTTATTGACATATTCAACTTGAAACGACAAGTCAAATGAATGATCTAAACTCTGAGGCGGTTTTGTATGCTTTCAAGGAATACTTCTTTTATTTTACAGTTGGAGCAATTCATATGACTTGTCATTCTGATCAGCTCATTTTCTGTCACCCTCAATGGTAAATTGCTATCTGCAACACCATTCAGCATGTGGCCTTTTCCTGTAATGAGCCAAGTAATGTCAAGATCGTGACAATTGTCTATAATCGTTTTCAGGATTGAAGTGCCAATATCAGCTTTTCTCCTCAATTGTATCCCTAAATAACCATTGCTCAAACCAAAATCCTTCTCGAATCGGGTAGGCTTAATTTGCTTATATTCAAAATATTGGAACAGGCGATCAATTGCCTTCATGAAATTAATTCAAAAATATAGAAAATTGTTTATGATTTATTTTGAAATATCGACAATAGTCATTAATATTGCGCTCTATTCCAATGAGAATAGGTTGTTTGTTTATTAAGGTCAAATGGTTTTGATCGCAGTGTAAATATGAAACAGGGGAAGATATGTGTTGTTGAAATATGAACTAAAACAACAGATTTTTCGAAAAAAAAACTCTGTTCAGTTACATTTCAATAACTGTTACTTTTAAAAATAAAATAAAATAAAATAGGATTTACCTTTTAATTGGTTCCTGAAGCCAGATGGTTGCCCACTCTTTTTGTAATTTTAATTCTTTTTGAAGTTTTGCAATAATCTGTTCCTTTTTTTTACAATGGGTACAATCTGAAGATGGTTCGTCGTCAGATAACTCGATTTCTTCATGGTTATTGGTTGAATCAACTTCGTAGCCATCCATAAGCATATTCCCACTACCGGTAATGAGCCATATAATGTCCAAATCGCTACAATTTTTTATAATGGTTTCAAGTATTGAAGATCCAATATCTGCTTCGCGCTTCAATTGAACACCCAAATAGCCATTGCTTAAGCCATAATCCTTCTCAAATCGTGTTGGCTTAATATGCTTGAATTCAAAATATTCAAATAAACGGTTGATTGCTTTCATACAGGTTAAATATAGAGTCGATAATTGTCAATATATCAATTCAAATATAAACAATAGTCTATAAATTAGACACCAATTATTAATAACTAACTAAGCTCTTGATACTTTTAATTATAAATTATGGAGTATTATAGACAATATTATAGAAAATAGTTTATAAAACCGTAGTTATAGACAATAGTATATTGTTTCACTGAAGGATATATGAGATCTGAATAGAATAGATGAAAAAAAAGTGCTTCTATGCAGCTTCGCCTCTTCAGTCACATAACTGTAACCGTAATTTTAAATTTGATCAGAATACTAAGCTTTATTAATCAGCATAATAATCAAAAACATCAACTGGTAAAAAACTCCTTAACAGGAATCGATTCAATAAATTCAATTTAATTTTTTTTGGGAAAGCAAACGATCTTTTCCAAAAAACTTTTCATTGTGCAAAAATAGTTTTTTTTTAATAAAAATTAGTATTCTAATATTTTTTTTTGATGTTCTGTTTAAAGCATTGATTAGTTCATATTTATATTTAAGAAGAGACTTGAAATTAAGATTTTTTTTTAAATATAGGGGAATGTCGATAAAAATATCTTACAAAATTATAGCTTTTGTCCAAATATGTCCTTGTTTTAAAGGAGAGCCATCAACCGTTTTATTTTTTTCAATATCTGGATTTTCGCTGGTCTGGGTCATGTTCAGGTGGTCGACCTCGATTTTTTTGCTCTAGATTGGATTAATATCCATCTTGTTGTTGTCAAAATAGTAATTGTCTTTTGGTTTTTTTAATAAGGTAATGTCCGTTTCGAAAAATCAATTATTATTGTAGAACCAATAGTAAGGTAAATAAGAATTGCTTTTGGTTCAGAATCACAGGAATATTTACGAAAAATCAAATTGTGATGGAGGATTTCTTTAAATATACGACAAAAAGCAATGAAGATAAAAACTGGGGATTGTATATGAATGTTGCAGGATGTGCCAATATCCTGCCAGGAGCATTTTATCCTCCACCTGGGCATCCTACAGAATACAGTTTTAGCTGGGAAAACGGTCGGATTCTTCACGAATTTCAACTGAATTACATTACTAAAGGAGAAGGAGTTTTAGAAACAAAATTGGGTAAATATCCCGTGAAGGAAGGTTCGATGATCATCATCTTTCCTGGTATGTGGCATCGTTACAGGCCGACAAAGGAGGGTTGGAAGGAACATTATATCGGTTTTAATGGGATGTTCACAAATCACCTGTTTGAAAATGAGTTTTTTTCAGGAAGGAATCCTGTTGTAAATATCGGTTTCAACGAGAGGTTGCTCCAAAGCTTTTTTGAGCTGTTCGATCTGGTTGAAATGGAAAAAGCTGGTTATCAGCAAATTTGTTCAGGGTTAGTGATTTATATACTAAGTACGATCATTTCAATTAAGAAAAACGAAAACTTCGCCGGCAAACAGATCGAACAAACTATCCAGAAAGCATGCCTGATTATTCGTGAAAATATCGATAAAAACCTTAATATCGAAGAGCTTGCTAGTGATTTGAACATCGACTACTCCATCTTTCGAAAAATGTTCAA
>JBAXWR010000340.1:0-7185 GCA_037128295.1 Mariniphaga sp. | reverse complement strand
ATTCAGCCCAAAAATCGACCAATATGATCCCTTTTTTAATCTGCTGATTAAAATTCTTATCCGTTAAAACTTTAATTTTTGGGTTGTTTGCAACGGAAGGAATATTTTTCATCTTCAATTTTGCCACATAGACCATCACAACAAACGTTGTCAACATCACCCCTAATAAAATCAATGTTATTTTCATATTCTACAAGTTTTTAAGTTTTATATTCTTTTTATTACCATCGGAAAGCACGCATATCCTCACCATTCAATTCAAGATTTCTGATTGTTAAATTTGATTTTACTTCACAGCCGAAGCCGGAATACCCATTAATAGAAATCTTCATATCCTGAATGGTTTGGGCAAATTCATTGTCTAAAATACTAGTTACCTGAATTTTGGATTGAATGCCAGACGTGGCTTTTATCACACTCCCGTTTTTATAATAAACAGTGAATGGAATTCCTTTAAATCCATCTACTTCAGGAAGATTTCGGATAACATACGATTCAGGATTGTCGAATTCCAAATCAAAGAACTTGACATGCTTGTATGTGTCCTCAAGTTCTTCTGCGATTCGGTAAACAGGGATGCACATTGGCCCCATACGGCCACAAACCACCATAACATTTTCGTTTTCGCTGATCGCACTTGCATGTTCAGCGGCTGTTTCGAGGTGTTTTAAATTCGTGTACAACATTACTTTTATTTTAAAAGTTTATGAAACAAATGTACATGTTGAAGTTCAGGGATGCGATGTTTTTGGTTTAAAGTGCGACAACACAAAGATTGAATTGCGACAACTTTTTTATTGATTTTGTCTTACCTTAGCCACCTAATAAATTGGTGGAAGTTTATGAAGGCCATTCTTGAAATAGACAAGGACTTTATTTGTGACATTCAGGCACCCTGTTTTCAAATGCTATCTTCTGAAGAGGCAGAGTTGGTGAGGGGCAGTAAGACCCAGGTACTTTTTCGTAAAGGCGACCACCTTACCAAACAAGGTGCTTTTGCATCTTATGTGTTGTTTATTATAAGTGGGATTGCAAGGCAATATGTAGAAGGCGATGGTAACAAAACATATAACCTGCGGATTATCAAGCCAGGTGAATTTGTGGGCCTATCGGCAGTGTTCACCAAAAACACATTTAATTATTCTTCCATCGCATTAACCGATTGTCAGGTATTTCTGGTCGAAAAGGATGCAATAGCCGAAGTTGTTAAACAAAACGGCTTATTTGGTTTTACAATGGTTAAACGATACTGTGAACAAAATAACAACCTGTTCGATACACTTAGGACGGTTCTTTATAAGCAAATGAATGGGCGCATTGCAGAAACGCTTCTATATCTTGATGGGTTTAAAGGTGAAAATCCAAATATTTTCCAACTACTTTCGCGTAAAGACATGGCAGATTTTGCAGGGATTTCAACCGAAAGTGCTGTCAAGTTATTGAAGAGATTCGAAAAGGATGGATTAATTGAATTGAATGAAAAAGATATCACAATTGTAAATCCAAATGGTTTACTTGAAATAAGCAGAAAAGGATAAGTGTCTGTATGTTAATAATATAACAAATTGACCGACAACGAGATTATCATGCAAATTGTACAGGGCGACCGGAACATGTTCCGGAAACTTGTAGAGAAGTATCAACCGATGGTATTTCGTACCAGTATGGGTTTCCTTCACAATAAGGATGATGCCGACGATCTTACCCAGGAAATTTTTATTCAGGTTTACCAGACACTGCCGGGTTTTAAAGGTGATGCCTCCTTTTCGACATGGATTTACAAAATTGCCATAAATGCTTCGCTCAATAAGATCCGAAAAACTTCTAAACCCAATCTATTCCAGCGACTTGAAATAGCTTTTGGAAGTGAGAAAAGTAAAGAATATTCATTTCCAATACCTGATCATGAAAATCCCGAAAATATTTTAATCCTTAACGAACATCGGGAGTGGGTTCAACAGGCACTGAACAGTTTGCCCGAAAACCAGCGTATAGCCATCGTACTCAGTAAATATGACGATTTGTCCCAGAAAGAAATTGCGGGGATCATGAATACAACCGAAGGGGCCGTAGAAGCATTGATACAGAGGGCTAAAGCCAACCTTCGGGAAAAATTATCGTCCACGAGGAAAAAAAATATAAAAAACACCGTAGGAAAAATAGTTGTTTTGTTTCTAACCATTAAAGTCAATTAAAATGAACTGTCAATTATGCCAAAAAGAATTCGATGCTTACCGGGAGGACATATTGCCCGAAGGTACCAGAAGTCAGGTTGAAGCCCACCTCAGAGAGTGTAAGGTTTGTGCAGAAAGTTTCCAACTGGTAGGTCTTGCAGGTAAGGTAATGGAGGAAGAAAAAAGCATGCAATCGAATCCATTCCTTGTTACGCGGATCATGGCCAACCTTGGAGAGCTTGAGCAAAACCGTGAAAATTATCAGTACACCCCATTTTATATTGGGGCCATAAGACCTTTTTTGATAAGTGTTTCGATAGCAGCGGCTGTGTCGGTTGGAATTATGGCGGGCAGAATTTATGATCCAAAGCCCCAAAGCCATAAACTTCCAATTGAAATGACTTACATGAACGATGCGGCCCTTGAATCGGTAGATCTGTTTTCGAGTATTTAATTTTAATATTATGAAAATAGAAAACAAATGTACGATGATGGTTTGGGCAGTTGTTATACTCGCGGTTATGAATATCTCTACACTGGTTACCATTATGTATTCGAAATTTCAATCGGAGAAGGTCGGGACCGATGCACAATCTGACCCAAAACAATTGGAAGCCGACTCGGAGAAATTCAGCGGTCGATATTTCCGCGAACAGTTGAACCTGAACAGGAAGCAAATGGAAAAATTCTG
Organism: Mariniphaga sp.; assembly: GCA_037128295.1. Classification (GTDB taxonomy): domain Bacteria; phylum Bacteroidota; class Bacteroidia; order Bacteroidales; family Prolixibacteraceae; genus JAAFHB01. Next base: position 4,320 of record JBAXWR010000340.1, on the reverse strand, counting down.
GAACTTGAACCAGATTTTCAGGCCAAAAGCAAGGGAGATAACGATTAAACTGGCCGAGAAACGGAAACAAATGCTCGTTGAAATGGCTGCTTCCCAAAGTGATACCATAAGATTAAATGCTTTGTCTGATTCAATTGGATGGTTGCACACCGATTTGAAAAAGGTCACTTACAGATATTATTTGGATATTAGAAACCTTTGCGACCAAGAACAACAAAGCAAACTCGAACAATTGTTCAGTGAAATGTTTGCAAACGATGCACCAATGGGATACCCTGGAGCGAGTGGCCTGAGAGGTAGGCAACAAGGCAAACGGTTCAATAATTAATTGATTATTAATAATTTAAAATTTTAGAAACATGAAAGCAAAGATTCTTTTAACAGGATTAGTTTTGATCGCATTAACGGTATTTGTAAACGCCCAGGACCCATCTAATGGCAAATGCCAGGGAAATGGCGCATGCAAAGGAACCACCCAATGTTCAAAATTTGTGGACGCAAACAAAGATGGTGTTTGTGACAACGCAAAAGATGGTAAGTGCAATACAACATGCAACAAGGGAAATGGCAATGGGTGTGCCATGGGACAAGGTAAAGGCCAGGGAGGAAACTGTGCCGGTGCCAATAAGGGAGCCTGCCCAGCAAATAAAGCCAATACAAAAAAATAACCCCCCTCACTTTCTATCTTAGCACGAAGATAGATCCCCAATCCAGATTAAATAATTATAGTCCTATATATCAGCTGTTTAGATGATTTCTAAACAGCTGAATATAAAAACATTGGCCAATTTTTAATAATTCAATATTTATAATGAAAAAGAAATTTTTTTGGAAAAGTTTTGTTAGCTTTTCACTTGTTTGGTCTTTTTTAATCATTCTCATTTCGGGAATCGTACTTTACATCGCTCCCCCAGGACGGGTCTCCAACTGGACAAACTGGATGCTGTTTGGATTTACAAAAGCACAATGGCAGGCAATGCATACCCTTTTTTCCCTCTCCTTCGTTATCCTTTCGGTTTTTCACCTGATCGTATTCAACTGGAAAGTATTTTGGTTCTATATTATGTCCAAAACATCCGGCGAGCTGAATAAAAAGAAGGAACTCCTGATCTCCTTTGCACTGATTGTTATTGTTTTTTCGGGTACCTATTTTAACATCCAACCTTTTAAAGCGGTCATCGATTTTGGAGATTGGACTACAGAGAGCTGGGAAGTAAAAGAGGAGATTGCACCGATCCCACATGCTGAGTTATTAACAATCAGGGAGTTATCAGGAAGGTACATTCCAATGTCGGCAGATAGCATTTTATTGATGATCAAGGCAAAAGGGTTGAAAGCTGACAGCATTGGGCAAACGATTCTGAAGATTAGCGAGTTGAACAACATTACGCCAGTTAAACTCTATTCGATGATTACTCCCCAAAATAAAACAGGAGAAAACAAAGGTACACATGTTCCTCCGATCCAGGGATTAGGCAGAAAAACATTCCGTGAGATTGCAACCGAACGTGGTCAGGATGTAAACGTTATTATAGAGATCCTAAGAAAAAACAATATTGAAGCCACGCCTGAGGATAAGATAAAGGCAGTTGCAGAACGTGTTGGCAAAACGCCCCTGGAGATTTGGAAGCTTATCGAATAGTGCAATTGGAAATTGGAAATTGGAAACTTGAAATTGGAAATTAGAAACTGGAAAAAAACGTGAAATGGAATTCAAATATTAATTAATAAAATATTACAAAATGAAAACAAGTTTATTTCTATTGTCGATGTTAGTTATTGGGACACTTTTAGTGACCAGTTCATGCAAAAAAGCCGATATTATCGCAACCCCCACAGTTACCTCACAAATTGTAGATTTGCCAAAAGAAACATTGAGCAGCGATGAGTTAGCCAGTTTGCAACAGATGAGAGAAGAGGAAAAATTGGCAAGGGATGTCTATACCACTTTATTCGCGAAATGGGGAATCAATGTCTTTATAAATATCTCATCCAGTGAGCAACAGCATACCGATGCCGTCCTGACATTGCTCAATAAATACGGCCTTAAAGATCCGGTAGGCAATAATGCGGTCGGAAAATTCACCAACTCCGATTTGCAGGCTTTATATACCCAATTGGTCACACAAGGCAATGTATCCGTTCTTGAGGCTTATAAAGTAGGCGCCAAAATCGAAGACCTGGATATTTATGACCTGAAACAGGCTTTGTTAAAGAATGACAACCAGGATATTAAATATGCTTATGATCTTCTGTCATTGGGAAGCAGAAACCACATGCGTTCTTTTTATAGCCAAATACTCAGTTTAGGCAGCACTTATTCAGCCATTTTTATTACACAGGCAGAAATTGATGCCATCGTAACAAGTCCTCGAGAAACAGGCAGTTCCTGGTAAAAACAATGGAAATAATTCAAAACAAAATAATTACAAATGAAAATTACAAACGAATTAAAGATCAGCGACAATGGGTTTGTTTTCAATTCGAAAACAGGAGATTCATTCAATGTGAACCCTACCGGACTGGAGCTGACAAAACTAATTGCCCAGGGCCACGATTTTGATTCGATCAAAAACATATAAAGGAAAAGCTTAAATATCCGGTGATGGTCAAGGGGCAGTTTTATGATGCTTACGTTGCCAATAATCTTGAACAGGTTAAACAAACTTTTCACAAAATATCCTCCAAATGGGGCTTACCCGTTATCATACAGGAGTTTGTAAAAGGTACTGAGGTCAACGTAATTGCGCTTGGCGATGGGCTTGGAAATACAATTGCGGCAGTTCCCATGCACGAGCAAAACATTACTTTATCCAATGGCTATTGTATTAAGATGTTATCATTGTGAATTACTGAGGATTATCCAGAAACAGAAAATAGAAATGGAGGTACAATGCCCTATTCTGTCAAGCAATCCAGAAACAATAATTTCTTTGCCGAAGCCAGAATGATTATTTTGATCGTCTTGAAACTATTGTCAGCGGTATATTGGAGCAATTGTGTGGTGGCTTTTTCGATGGCTTGTTTAGTTGCAGACTCCTCTTTTGCCGGTGTTTCAATTTCCTCGGCTTTGAGGTATTTCAGCTCTATGATGTAATCGTATTTCACATATTCGGTAAACCGCCGGTCGGGTTCGAGGCAAATATCGGCATAACCTTTGTTTTTCTCTTTTTCGCTCGTCACATCATAGAGGTTTGTCAGGTTCAGCCATGCCAATAAGAAGGTTTTCAGCCCTTCCTCATGGAAAACAAAATCGCGGATTGAAACAGCGTCGTAGAATTTATCCAAAATATATTGGAAAAGAGGCCTCCAATTGCCAGACAATGCCATTTGGGAAAACCCATTGTTAAGAAAATCGACCTTGAGATCCAATGAATAAAATTCGTTGGTGGCTTTGCGGATATAATCCCATAATAAGTTGTTTATTAGCTTATTGGGTATCTTAAAGGTGATATTGCCAGCAAAATCGATCTTTTCGATCGACAAAAACCCAAGATAAAACAGGAGCGATTTGAATTTGTTGTCCGATATCAATTCATCGAGCGCAAAACTCCTGACCAAAGTGCTCACCGTTTGATGGGTCTCGGCTATTTCGCTTAGGATGTTAAAATTGCCGTTAAGCTTTTTATCCTGTATGATGAGGAAACGCAGTTTGCCATAATCGGTGCGTAGATTTTCATCGGTCAATTCGTTAGGAACCTCGTTGCCACTCAAATATTCTTTTATGAAATAGAGTATGGATGTCGAATTGAACAGGTTCCTGATCTTTAGTTTATTGTCGAAGCAATAATTGTCGTACCACTCTGATAATAATGGGAATAGCGTTTCGTGCTGTCCTGGGATATAGTAATCGATAAGTTCTTTGAGTTCTTCCTTGTCAAAGCCTACCATTGCCCCAAAATCGGGCGATAGCGAAATATTGTCGCCTATGTTGAACCCGCTTGTCACATCGGCCATAACCATGGGGGTCACTCCGGAAATAAAGAGGCGGTCAATTCCCCGACTATCAGTTAAACCCTTAATCATGGTAAAAAAATTGCGTAAAAACCCGCCGGAATGGGTAATTTGCTGATAGGTTTCGGAGCTGTGTTCAACTAAAACATTATTGGCAAAATTATCGTATTCATCAATAATCAAGTAAAAGGAGACATGCTTAGCCCTCATTTCAGTATGGAAAATTAAGAGCATATCGCCAGGATCAATTTGATTTTCAATCTTCTTTATGATTTCTTCATCCAAATTATACCTACTTTTATACTTCAGGATAAAGGAGTGCATTTCGCTCCAGATATGCAGGCAAAAACCTTGTTTAATTTGTTC
>JBAXWR010000034.1:0-39824 GCA_037128295.1 Mariniphaga sp. | reverse complement strand
TGTTAATCAACGGAATGAATTCCGTTGTTACAAAACGCATCGTGCCGATGGCACTGCAAAAACAATAAAATCTATTATTTCTTCAACCCACTCCTCTCCAACAACGGTTCTATCGATGGTTCCTGTCCACGGAAGGCAACATAAAGCTTCATTGGATGTTCGGTTCCACCTTTTTCAAGGATATTCTTGCGGAAAGAGGTAGCCGTTGTTTTGTCAAATATCCCATTCTTCTTGAATTGGGCAAACGCATCAGCATCGAGCACTTCGGCCCATTTATAGCCATAATAGCCGGCAGAATAACCACCTCCAAAAATATGGGTAAACGCAGAACTCAAACAACTTCCCTTAACTGGTTCAAAAAGTAGCGTCGAAGCAATGGCCTTTTGCTCAAATTCGACCACATCACCGGTCATCGGTTCGGTGATGGAGTGCCAGGCCATGTCGTTCATTCCAAAACTCAACTGGCGCTCACTGGCATAACCTGCCTGAAAATTATCTGCGTCGATCAACTTCCGCACAAGTTCAGCAGGAATCTTTTCACCCGTCTCATAATGGACAGCAAACAGGTCGAGCCACTCTTTTTGGGTTGCCCAGTTTTCCATCACTTGTGAAGGCAACTCCACAGAATCGCGGTAAACATTGGTCCCTGAAAGGCTTGGATAAACCGTGTTCCCCAACATCCCATGCAAGGCATGACAAAATTCATGCAGGAAGGTCGTCACTTCATAAAAAGTAAGCAAAGATGGTTTGGTCTCCGTTGGTTTTGTAAAATTGCAAACCACTGTGATGATGGGCTTTACAACTTTGCCATTGATTTTGCTTTCGGGACGTAAATCGTTCATCCAGGCTCCACCACTTTTACCTTCGCGTGGAAAGAAATCAAGATAAAGGACAGATAAAAACGAACCATCCTGGTCGAATACGTCATAAGCTTTTACATCAGACTGATAGACAGGGATTTTCAGATTTTCCTTAAAAGTAAGGCCATAAAGACGGGTAGCCAGATCAAAAACCCCGTCCCTGACTTTCTCCAACTGGAAATAGGGCTTCACCTGTTGCTCGTCAAAACCAAAATTTTCGTTCTTCAACTTTTCGGAATAGAAGCTCCAATCCCAGGGCTGCAAATCACTATCAAGTCCAAGTTTTTTTGCAAATTGTTGTACTTCAGCAAACTCTTTCTTTGCAAAGGGTTGCGATGCCACGTGCAATTGCTGGATGAAATCGTTCACCCGTTTTGGATTCTCGGCCATCTGTTCTGCAAGGACATAGTCAGCATGGGTATTAAATCCCAATAACCTGGCCTTCTCCAATTTAAGGTTGACGATCTTACGGATGACCTCAACATTGTTCTTGTCATTCGCCTGGTATCCACGCGAAGTATATGCCCGGTACATTTGCTCGCGAAGTGCCCTCTTTTCGGAATATTTCACAAATCCCGTAAAACTCGGTCCCTGCAAGGTAAACATCCAGCCCTCTTTGCCCTTTGATTTGGCGACCTGGGCAGCTTCCTCAACTTCATTTTCAGGAAGTCCGGAAAGGTCTTTTTTATCGGTGATCAGCAATTGAAAGGCATTGGTTTCGGCCAACACATTCTCACTGAATTTTAGCGAAAGTTGCGACAATTCGGTCGTTATTTCGGCATAACGCTTTTTGGCATCCCCTTCGAGGTTTGCCCCACTGCGTACAAAACCAAGGTATTTCTTTTCCAATAACTGAAGGTCTTCTGCCGTGAGCTCTATTTTATCTTTTTGGGCATAAACCTCCTTAATTTTATGAAACAACTGATCGTTCAGTGTAACGTAGTTTGAAAACTCCGATAACTTTGGGGCGATGTCGCGACAAATAGACTGGATCGTATCATCCGTTTCGGCAGAATTGAGGTTGAACAACACACTCGTAGCACGGTCCAATTTTTCGCCAGCCAATTCAAGAGCGACAATTGTATTCTGGAACGTGGGTGCTTCTGAACGATTGATAATACCATCTACCTCATCCTTAGCCTCTTTCAAAGTTGCTTCGATGGCCGGAATATAATGTTCATGTTTTATATCAGGAAAAGGTGGTGTCTGATGTGGCGTATTCCATTCCTGAAGAAGTGGATTAACCTTATTTACAGGGTTTTGCAAATTACATGCTGTCATAGTGGATAGTAACAATAATTCAACGAATAAAAATATTTTCATAGTCAGTTGCAGCTTGGGAGTTTAAGGATCATCGTTTTGAAAACCAGAAAGTTATTTCCGTTTGGTTTTGTCTTTCATAACGCTCCAACCAAATTTGCCGATCCTTTTGCCAAGTGGATAATAAGTCCCATGCGAATAGGTGATGATACCGGATGCTGCAAGATTGAAAGCCTGGGTTTCGGGGTCAATGTAACGGTCTTCAACAATGATATTTACAACATCGGCAATAAACATATCGTGTGAACCCAATGGCTTAATTTCCAAAACTTTGCACTCGATAGAAACCGGCGACTCGGAAACGATGGGACATTTGACAATCGTGGCCGCAGCTGGGGTAAGGCCACTCACCTTAAATTTGTCATGGTCGCGTCCCGATTTTACACCGCACCAGTCGGTAGCTTGCGCCATATCGGAAGTGGTGAGGTTGATCACAAATTCACCTGATTCCTTGATCAGTTCATATGAATAGCGCCCTGGACGGACAGAAATATAGCACATCGGAGGATCGGAGCATATTGTTCCCAACCATGAAACGGTCAGCAAATTCATTTTGCCGTTAATATCGCCACAACTGATCAGGGCTGCCGGCAAAGGATAGACCATATTGCCGGGTTTCCAATTTTGTTTTCCCATTGTTTTCAAAATTTTGACAAAAGTAAGAAAAAGCACGTAGCATCAATAGCTCTTCGGCAAGGTAGAGTGCGACATTGAAAATTTAGCGGCTGGCGGCTGGCAACTGGCAGCTGGCTACGTGCGGCTCCCAACTGGCAACTGGCGACTGGCTGGTGAATCCTGCAAGGAAGGATAAACTATGTCATATTTGATCTTGAATCAAAATAATACTAATTTTGAGAAACATTATGGAAGTAAAACGCAAGAGGTCATTTTATATATTTTAATATCAACTAATTAATTAACAGATGGAAAAAAGTATTGACAGGAGGTCATTTTTAAAAACTGCGGGTGCTGCTTCAGCACTTATTGGGTTGTCTGGCAACCTCTCTTTCGCAGCAGAGGCAACAAAACAAATCACAAATCCATTGCCGCGTTGGAGGGGTTTTAACCTGCTCGACTATTTTACTCCGAAACCACCAAAAGCAGGAGCATCATCTTTTACCACCGAGGACGATTTCATGTGGATGTCAGACTGGGGTTTTGATTTTGTGCGCCTCCCAATGGCCTATCCGCGCTATATCAAATACGATCCATCAAAGAATATCGCTCCTGAAGATGTGCTGAACATTGATGAGAAAGTAGTGGATGAGATTGCCAAATTGGTAGAATTGGCCAATAAATACAAACTCCATGTAAGCCTCGACCTTCACCGCGCGCCGGGCTATTGCATCAATGCCGGTTTTAATGAGCCATATAATCTTTGGAAAGACGAAGCGGCACAGGAAGCTTTTAAATTCCATTGGGAGATGTGGGCAAAACGGTTGAAGAGCATTTCACACAAAGACCTTAGCTTTGACCTTGTGAACGAACCCACTTTACGCGAGGATATGAACGACCAGTTTGGATCAAGGACTTCTGTTCCGGGTGCAATTTATCGCAAAGTGGTAAAAGAGACAGCCGAAGTGATCCGCAAACACAACAGCAAGCGCCTTGTAGTCGCCGATGGGAATGATGGTGGCTCAAATGTTATCCCTGAAATTACCGACCTCGATATTGCCCAAAGTTGCCGGGGTTATTTTCCACATTATGTATCGCATTACCGCGCCCCCTGGGTTTTTAAGAATCCCGATACGGCCCCCATGCCCTCATGGCCGGGAACAATTGACAATAAGCAATTTGGGAGAGAGTCGCTTGTGAAGTTTTACCAGCCATGGATCGACCTTGTGAAAAAAGGGGTGGGTGTCCATTGTGGCGAATGTGGCTGCTGGCGTGAAACGCCCCACGAAGTCTTCCTCGCCTGGTTCGAAGATGTGATCAGCATTCTCACCGAAAATAAGATCGGTTATGCCCTTTGGAATTTCCGTGGCGATTTTGGCATACTCGATTCGGGCCGTAAAGACATCGAATATGAGGATTGGCATGGGCATAAATTGGATAGGAAGATGTTGGCATTGTTGCAGAAATATTGAGTCAAGAGGCTATATCCGAAATTTTGTATGTCATTAATAGAGTGATAATTACAAAATTTTGGCTAAAGCCTTTAAGAATTTTAATCTGTGGTTCTCCAGCTGAAGCTGGAGGCAATTCATTCGTCCACCATAAAGCTGGAGGCAATTCATTTGTTATCTTAAAGCTGGAGGCAATTCATTCGTCCACCCTATAGCTGGAGGCAATTTATTTGTTATCATTCATCCCCAACCATTATTTCTATTTTTGCTATGATCAAAACCTACTTAGGTTAAACGAATGAAAATAAGGCAAATAAGGGTTAAAACCATAAACGATTATCCCAGCTTCTAAGGTTAAAATGGAAAAAATTGGGTTTTAAAAAGCACAAAACCATATTTTTCCTGAGTAGAATTATGGAACCAAAACCATATCATTAAACCATTACAAACCTTATTTTCATTTTTTTCAACCTTAATAGCCAAGGGTTATCCTCCGAAATCAACCTTATTTACCTTATTTTCAACTCTTTAGTTTAGATGAAAAATTTCCGATTTTTGATTTAGTGTCCGGTGACTGTTGATGCGGTAAAAAGTCACCGGGACACTTCATCCTAAAATTGTTTTTTAAACAATAACAAAATACTAAGTCATTCAAAACAAAAGCCGCCCCATTCATTTGAGGCGGCCTTTCTAATTTTCACAATTCAAATATTTCAATTATTTCCAATATTTCAATTTATTTCAACTATTTCAAACTATTTCAACTTATTTCAATTGATTAAACAAATTCCTGAAACTCACCTGCTTCAAAATAATATCCCTTAACTGACCAATCTCAACTCTTTCCTGCAACATCGTGTCGCGGTAGCGGATGGTGACGGTATTGTCGGTAGCAGTTTGATGATCGACAGTTACACAGAAAGGTGTACCTATCGCATCCTGTCGGCGGTAACGCTTCCCGATGGAGTCTTTCTCATCGTATTGGCAATTGAAATCGAACTTGAGTTCATCGATGATCTCCCGGGCAATTTCAGGTAGCCCGTCTTTTTTGATCAAAGGCATCACCGCCAGTTTCACAGGAGCTAGTGCAACAGGAAGTTTTAGCACGACCCTTGTATCTTTCTGTCCATTGACATCTTCCACAACTTCCTCATGATAGGAGGCAGAAATGATTTGTAGGAACATCCGGTCAACGCCAATCGAGGTCTCTACAACGAAGGGCACATACGATTCGTTCAGTTCGGGATCGAAATACTGGATTTTTTTACCTGAGAACTTTTGGTGCTGCGACAAATCATAATCTGTGCGGGAATGGATCCCTTCAACTTCCTTAAAACCAAACGGGAATTTATATTCAATGTCAACAGCAGCGTTAGCATAGTGTGCCAATTTTTCATGAAGATGGAACCGGTAATTCTCGTTACCGAACCCAAGTGCCTGATGCCATTTGATACGCAATGCCTTCCATTTCTCAAACCATTCAAGTTCGGTTCCAGGACGAACAAAGAATTGAAGTTCCATCTGTTCAAATTCGCGCATCCTGAAGATAAACTGCCGGGCAACTATTTCATTCCTGAAAGCCTTCCCAATCTGCGCTATACCGAACGGGATTTTCATCCTGCCGGTTTTCTGTACGTTCATATAGTTAACAAAGATACCCTGAGCTGTTTCCGGGCGAAGATAAACCTTCAAAGCCCCATCGGCTGTTGAGCCCATTTCGGTCGAGAACATCAGGTTAAACTGACGGACTTCTGTCCAGTTACGGGTTCCCGATATTGGGCAAACTATTTCGTTATCTTCGATAATCTTCTTTAATTCAACAAGGTCCGCATCATTTAAAGCCTGTGCGAACCGGTTGTGGAGCTCGTCCCATTTTGTCTGGTTTTCCAATACCCTGGCATTGGTAGCACGGAATTGGGTTTCGTCGAAAGTTGCACCAAAACGGTTCTTCGCTTTTTCGACCTCTTTGTCAATTTTGCCCTCAATTTTGGCAAGGTGTTCTTCGATCAACACATCGGCACGGTACCTTTTCTTTGAATCGCGGTTATCGATCAACGGGTCGTTAAAAGCATCGACATGGCCGGAAGCTTTCCAAATCGTGGGGTGCATAAAAATAGCTGAATCGATGCCCACCACATTTTCGTGCAGCAAAACCATCGAATCCCACCAGTATTTCTTAATGTTGTTCTTGAGTTCCACTCCATATTGTCCATAATCGTAAACTGCACTCAATCCATCATATATTTCGCTCGATGGAAACACATAACCATATTCCTTACAATGGGCAATCAACTTCTTAAATAAATCTTCCTGAACCATATCCACTAATTTTTAGGCATAAATTGCACTTATTTGTAAACTATTGTCTAATAATTGTTTACAAAAATTATTTCTTGTCTTTAATTTCTTCGAATTCAATATAGTCGCCATCGCTCCGTTTATACTGCTTTTGTGGTTTGCTGGGGTATTTGATGACGACATCCCCTTTTCTTACAGTTTTCCTGCCCTGAGAGGCTTCCTGGTTTTTCATCTCCTGAAAAAGTTTATTTGCGGCATTCTCCACAACAGTTGGGGCAATAAACCGCATCACCATCTTAAAAACGTAATAGACCGCAACCAGAATGACCAGGACCCTGAAAAAAGATACAATATTAAGAAGCACAAAAAGTATCATAACATATGAATTTGAAAACAGTGGCAAAATTAGGAAAATATTCCTATCCATCATTTAAAATGGGCAATGACAATTTGGATTTAAAGAACCTCGTGTTTTACTGTCGGTTCCATCACCAAAAATAAAATTGATTCCAAAGCGTAGGTTCATGTTCCTGGCTTTTGCAGGATGGAAGGGTGAAAACAGATTGTCGGATGCAGCATACAACTGAAAAGCCTTAATTTTGAATCTAATACCAAGCCCTACGTTATCGAAGGTTGATTCCATTAAGGAATAACTTGCCGAAATGGACAATGCCTCCAACAAAAAGACATTTGCAGCAGCTGTTAGTGAGGTGTGGATCCTATTATTTAATATCCTGACCCTGCCCAACCCCGAAACACTAACAATCGAATTGATCTGATGGTCGATACCGAAATAGACCTTAGTCGGTAAAAGTGTCGCAAAGCTGGTGCCTGTTGTATCAGGCCGGAAAACATTGTAAATCGAATCTTTAAGCTCGTTGGCAATCGCTGATAACTGATAGGGTTTGGGCTGCTGTGGATCGTTTAAATTGATGCCTTTATATAAAAAATTGCCATTTTCATTGAGTTGTGTGACATTGCTTTTCCATCCTATTACCCCTAGATCAATTATACTTGCAGAGAGTTCTGTCTTTTTGCTGATCCGATAGGCCATCCCAAAATCAAAAGCAATCCCGGGATTTTTTAGGTTTGTAAGATAATCATTTGTTGTATAAATAGGTAAACTATTTACAGAAGAGATCAGACCCTGGCTATTGTAATTAAAATCTATAGGTGCAGATATGTTCACTTTGCCTGAAACAGACACATCAAGATAATCACCGATCGCCGGCGAAGCGATTTTAAAATTCATACCATTTGTATGAACAGCGCCCATCCCAAACAGGATTTTTGCCGCAGCACCAACCGTGAGTATTTTATTCACATCGCGTGAATAATTGAACGTAAACTCCCTATAATGTTGTGTATTAAGCCCAAAATTGCCTGAATAGAAGGTCTGTCCAACATAAGGGTAGTTGCCCAATTTAATAAGGTCGATCAGGCTCTTATTGAAGAATAATTCTCCAAACTCCCGTTCTGTAATCGAAACAGAATAAAAGTTAACCCCTTTTTTATAACCGCCCTCCAGGACCGTCAAAGCAGCAGATTCAAACACAAAATTCTTATTGTCAATACTTTCCCTAAAATTATCGAGGTCGATGACCAATGAATCCGAAGTCTGGAAAGTGTTATTTATCGTATTGCCCAGTCCAATATAAGTACCACGGTGGATCAGGTCGTTGTAGCTCCAGTTATTTGTATTTGCAGACAAATCAATTTTAGAGAGTAACGGCATACTGAAATAAAACCCACCTGCAATTCCGGGACGGGCAGGATTAACATCTTTGGTTTGAGGAATACCCTTCATAAAATAAAGCGTATTGGGTTGGGCATAAAGATGATTGCCTCCCGTTAAAAAGAATACCAATAAGAATATTGCATATAAGCCTTTTACTCTTTTCATACACTATGTTACTTAAGCTTCCATACATGGACAGGTGCATAAAAGGCAATTTTGATTGAAAAATAAGAATTTTTCAATCCGCCATACAAAAGTGGTGTTGCATTTACAGTGGAGGGTTTAAACCTCAAAACGATGTTGGAAGCCTGTTGAAGATTATCCTGATCCTCGCGACCCAGGCTAAACTGGATCAATGTATCCTTTACTCCGGGTGGAATAATACCCGATGCAAATGTTTTTCCGATTGAAAGTCCAGTAGCACCATCATAGAAATTATACGCAAACTCCATATTGACAGGAGTATCGTTGGTAAAATGGTTCATTAGATAAAAAGAATCGACAGCAGAGCTGTAAAAATTGAGGCCAGTTTTTCCCATAATAAAAGGGTCAAGCGAAAGGCCACCAATCGGTATGGGTGTAGCATCAGGAATTGGAACCACCATCAAGTCTTTAACTTTAAAAGTCCCATAGGCTATTGGCGCATAAACTTCCGGAACAATATCAACCGGCTTAGCCAGTTCATTCAACTTAAAATCATCAAGGTTACAAGAAAACAATATTGTTGCAATGATTGCCACCCAAATGGCTGAAATCAAATGTCTAAATTTTGTCATAGCCTAATTATCAGTAAATTCATGATGAGACATACAATATTACTTAATTCGATAATTGTTCAGATAACCATCCGGTGTTCCTGTTATAAGGTTAAAAGAACCTTTACCATTTTCGGGGAAGTTAATTTTAAACAATGAATTTCCATCAAGCGGAAAACCCGGATATAAACTTCCATCAGCATTGAACAAATATAACTTGTTTTTGGAACTGATCGTTATACCTATTTTACGTTTAATATTTGGAAATGTAAACAATTCAGGTGGTGAGTTGACCGGATCATCCAATTTTTGCTTGAAAATTTCATCCCCTTTTTGATTAAAAGCAACTAACTTATTACCATCTAAATAGATATAATCTAACTTACCGTCAGAATTCAGGTCTTCGCATGAAAAGTAATGACCAGGTGAAAATTTATCAAATGACGATGTTTGAACGGAACCATCGAACCCGATTGAGAAAATCTGACCATCAGAACCTGTGGTAATCAGTCGTGCAGGATTTCTACCCAATTTAGGCTCAAGGTAAAAACAGTTGTTTGAAAAGGTTAGATCACCATTGATGGTTACTCTTGTTTTCCCTTTCCGATCGAGGATGTAGCCCCGGTTGTTATCCTTAAATAGAATATAATCTTTATTTTCTACCCTAAAATATTGAACCGGTTGAAGAACATCGTGTTCAGTTTTACGAGGTTCCCAATCCGGAATTGTTTTACCATTTTTATCATAAAGGTAAACCCTATGGTCTTTTCCGGCGATAAAAAAACGGTAATCCCCTTTTTTATCATAGTCGAATACCGAAACACCATTGGTAGCGGGTGAACGAAGGGCTAAAGGATAATTCCGTATATAGTTTCCATCCTGGTCAATCATATGAAGTGCCTCACAGGTACTGAAAAAATATTGAAGCTTACCGTCCCTGAAACATTTTAACTGGAATATTTCGCTAAGGATTGGTCCATCTAATTTGATTTTCCAAAGGACCCGCCCCTGGTTGCCGATCATCATAAAATTAAACGCACTATCCTGAACAACAATGTTATGATTAGTTTTATCATTTGGATTGGCAACAAACAGTAGTTTGGTAATCAGGGAAGTTCCGATTAAGCTCTTCCAATCTGGTGATAAGCTATTTTCTTGATATTCAGGATTGTATTTTAACCTGGCCATATTATAGGCCATACCGTTTTCGATACCAACCTGCCACCCTATAGCCTCAATTTTATGGATTTCGGTCAATTTATTTTCAAATTCATCGTATAGAACACTGTTAATCTTTTCTTTAAAAAATGGAAGGCAATTTCCTGGCGATCCCCACATATAAAAGTTGAATTGATCAGACAGTCCCGAAGCGAATTCCAGATAATTTTTGTTGTTTATCAAGGTTTCCTGTAGGACATTGGACCTTAGAAAACGGCCCAACGACTCTGACGATGGGCCCATTATTACACAATTATTGAAAACAGTGAAAAAATTCGTTTCGACATCTGAAAAAATTCCGCCAAAAGTTTTTTTCCCGAAATCGTTGACAGAAATTTTATAAATTTTTGAAATGACCTCATTATCCATCTTGAACATATCATCCTTTTTTGGCTGGTTCCTTTTTATCTTCTCTTTTGTGGACTCAACCAAGGACAACAGTGCCTCCTCCATTTTTTGACCGCTTTTAACCTTTAGCACAAGAAATTTATTTTCTGCGGGGTTGGCCGGATCGGGTTGCGTAAAAACAATAGCTGCTGCCCCTTCCAGATTATCAATTACAGCATTCTGAATATTAATGCCATACAAAGAATCAATTTCGATTAATGATCGTTTATAGTTGTTTAAATGATCTTGATTGTTAAGAAGCCCTTCATAATCTTTGAAGAATTGTTGATTGTCACTGATAGAAATGCTCATGAAAAATGAGGTTTCGGCAGGGAAAAAACCTGCAAGGTTAACAGCTGCAGGTTTTTGATGAAGGAAAATCTCAAGGTAGTTGTGTAGCGAATCTCCGGTAAAACTAAACCCGTTAAGGAACATTTCTTCGTTTTTTTGGGTCAGGTCAATTTCTGACCATTCTGCCAACGTTGAGCTTCCACTGATTTGTTTTACAAACTCCTCATCCAGCAATTTTGGTCCAAACCGGGATAATTGATGGTGATTAAGATATATATTCAAGTCAATATTCTCAGTAGCTGTTTTATTTGCCTTTTCGAATATAGAATTTTGAGGTTTATTCGTGTTTTCTAGTTGGGCTATAGATCTTTCAATTGATTCCAATATGGATCCACAAATAAATAGGCCATGAAAAAAGGTCATATAAAATTGACGTTTGATGGATCCTTCTGGCCAGGAATAATGAGAGACTTTTGCCCCCCCAATATTAACCCGTTCAAGTGCAGCACCTTTAATAGTTAGGTAATTCTCAAGGATACCCGCTAAAGAGTGTTTTTCTCCAAGGCTCGACAATTCGAGAATATAAAGATTTCCCAACCTTTCCTTTTCTCCGCTGACCATCATAGTCAAATCCTTGTTAAAGAATAGATTGCTCAATTCGGGATTCATCCTGAAAATTGAATCGACAAGAACAAGGTTATCAAATAATCCAGAAATCCCGGTAAAACCGGAATAAGTATGCCATATGGGATTTTTAAGGGATTTGGCGGCATATTCGCCAATATGATGGACCCGGACGATTAACAAACCGTTCTCAGGAATGGCACGAAATGCCTGTGTACCGAAGTATTTTGCTTCACGGGTAAAAAAGTACCATCCGGTCAACAAACCGATAATCAATAAGATCGTAAATCCAATTATTATTTTTTTTCCCATTAGCCTGTGGTACTTTTCAATTCAGTTACAGTTTGTAAATATAGGCTTTAAAGGCAAATCAATCATAATAAGAAGGATAAATATCGTTAAAATCATTGCCTGTCCACCATCTGCTTCAGAAACTACTGCAACTTTACCTCCGACGAATCGACTAATTTATATAGTTTGTCGGATCGTCGAACTTTTGCTGCCACTTTAATTGAGCAAAACTCACCTTTTTTAGCAACTTGAACCGGTTCTAACCCGACACGGACCTCTTCAATTATGGATTGTATCAAGCCAGTACTAGGACCACTTACAATAATTTCGTCCCCGACTTTTAAACCACCTGTCTCCAGTTTGATTTCTGCTACACCCAATTCCGAAAAATAATTTGTCACTTTGCCTGTGAAGATTTTTCTTTTTGTAGCCAAAGAACCGTAGTTGGCACTCCATTCTCCCAATCGCTGGCCAAGATAATAACCATCCCAAAAGCCCCTATTAAAAACTGATGCCAGTTTTTCGTCCCAAATTTGGATCTTCTCCTCAGTAAAGGATCCGTTAAAATAGGCATCCACAGCCTCATGATAACATTGAACGACTGTTTTTACATACTCAGGACTTCGTGCCCTCCCTTCAATTTTTAAAACTGAAACTCCAGAATCGAGTATTTTATTTAAAAAATGGATCGTCTTCAAGTCCTTTGGAGACATAATATACTCATTATCAACTTCAAGTTCACGGCCAGTCTCTTTATCCGTAACGATATAAGAACGCCGGCAAGCCTGCATACAGGAACCCCGATTGGCCGATGAGTGCGTTTCGTGGAGTGAAAGATAGCATTTCCCCGAGATGGCCATACAAAGTGCCCCATGTACGAACATCTCGATACGAACAGGATTTCCAGAGGGGCCACGCAAATCATTATCAATTATCTTCTGTGAAATATTTCCCACCCTCCCAAGGTTCATTTCTCTGGCAAGCACAACTACATCGGCAAATTGAGAATAAAATTTAATGGCTTCGTAATTGGTGATGTTCACCTGGGTGGAAATATGAACTTCAATCCCCAATTCCCGGCACCGCTGGATCACCGACATATCTGCGGCGATAACGGCAGAAATCCCAGCATCACGGGCAGCGATCAGAACAGTGTCCAATACTGAAAACTCTTCATCAAAAACCACAACATTAACGGTTAAGTAACTCTTTACACCTGCATTTTTACTTCTTCGGACAATCTCCTTCAGGTCGTCGATCCCAAAATTATTGGCCGAACGCGCCCGCATGTTCAAATGTTCCACTCCGAAATAAACCGATCCGGCACCTGCTTGAATCGCAGCCATCAACGACTCATATGAGCCAACGGGTGCCATTATTTCAACATCTTCCCTTCTCATATTTATTAAATCTGAGGACAAAGGTACTATTTAAGAAAGAAAGTGCGAGCGTGGGATGATGAGAAGATGGGAAAAGCGTTAAAGGGAGTAAAAACCAATTCATTTCATAAACAATAAATCCAATGTCTGATATTCATATAATATTAATATTCAACTTATTGACAAATTGCACTTAAAACTGTTTATCGTATCTCAAGATGGTGATAGTTTTACAAAATAGATAATGTATATTTGGCGATAATGGATTAAGCCAGAATGATTTATTCAAACAATTAATTATGAAATACTTACTGCCAATACTTATATTGATTGCCTACTCTTTTTCAATTGTTCCCGACAAAAAGGACAAAAAATATTACGATGAGAAATACCGCCCCCAATTTCATTTCACCCCAGAAAAGAATTGGATGAACGACCCTAACGGACTGGTTTATTATGGTGGTGAGTACCATTTGTTCTATCAGTACAACCCCTTCGGGAAAGATTGGGGTTATATGCACTGGGGACACGCAGTCAGCAAGGACCTTGTGAGATGGGAACATTTACCAATAGCAATTATGCCTGACGAAAACTCAAAAGAAAAGGAACATGCCACAGCATTCTCGGGTTGTGCCATCGTTGACCAGAACAATATCGCAGGTTTGCAACAAGGTGACGAGAAAACATTGCTTATTTTTTATACAAGCTTTGAGTGCGGGCAACGACTTGCTTACAGCAACGACAAAGGCCGCACCTGGAAGAAGTATGATAAAAACCCGCTGATCCCTTTTGCAAAGGATGATGCCCGCGACCCGAAGGTCTTTTTTCATCAGCCTACCGGCAATTGGGTCATGGTATTGTACCGCAGACCAGACGGAGACGAATCGAAACAAGGAATTTCTATATACACCTCTAAAAATCTGATTAACTGGGATTTACAAAGTCATATTACTGGATTTTATGAGTGTCCCGATTTATTTGAATTGCCACTTGATGGGGATAAGTCCAAACAACAATGGGTTTTGCTTGGAGGTGATGGTGCCTATCTGGTTGGAAGTTTTAATGGAAAGACCTTTAACCCGGAAGGAACAAAAAAAATTCTTGATCGGGGAAAAAATTTCTATGCAACCCAAACATGGGCAAACCACCCTGATGGTAAGCTTGTCCAGATCGCCTGGATGAAGGGTGGCGATTTCACAGATATGCCGTTCAATGGTCAAATGACCTTCCCGTGCGAACTTTCATTGCGAACAACAAAGAATGGGCCAACACTCTGCAAAAAACCGATCGAAGCCATTGCAACCCTGCATGACAAAGATTTGATCAAGAAAGATAAGAATATTATTCCGGGAATAAAAGGCAATTTGGTTTCAGGCATTTCGGGTGATGCTCTTCATATTAAGGCCAAATTCAACCCGAAGAGTTCCGATGGTTTTGGGTTTTTAATCAGGAACGGAAAAAAAGAAAATGGGACTGAGATCAGGTATGATTCCAATAAGAAAATGCTCGATTGTCTAGGTGGCGAAGCGAAGGTTGAACCCAACAAAGATGGCATCATACAATTAGAAATCCTGGTTGACCGTTCTTCAATTGAGATTTTCGTCAATGATGGCGAGGTTGTGCTTAGTAGTTGTTTTAACCCTGTTAAAGGAGATAACGATCTTACACTATGGACACAGGGTGGCGAATTATTTGTAAACGAAATTGAAGTTTACACATTGAAGTCTGCCTGGAAAGAAAAATAGCTTTTGCAAAAGAACAAAACAATCTTTTAAGAATTGGGTTATGTCAGAACAGTTTATTCTGAATAATCTGAAAGTATTATCAATTTGTAAATTTAGCCCCGATAGATGGTTGAATTAGTAAGTAATTATCTCGAAAATATTGATACTCCAGAAGATCTCCGGAAACTAAAGGAAGAGCAACTTCCGGCCGTTTGTGCTGAACTCAGGGATTTTATCATCCGTGAAGCAGCATCCAACCCAGGTCATCTTGGTGCAAGTCTTGGTGTTGTAGACCTTACGGTTGCGCTACACTATTCCTACAATACGCCATATGATCAAATCGTATGGGACGTTGGGCATCAGGCATATAGCCATAAAATACTCACAGGCAGAAGGAAAGTATTCTCAACCAATAGGCTTTACAATGGGATTAGCGGATTTCCAAGAAGGAGCGAAAGTGAATATGATTCATTTGGTGTGGGTCACTCATCTACTTCGATATCTGCCGCTCTTGGAATAGCAATTTCGTCTGACCTTAAAGGGGAGAAAGATCGTAAGGTAATTGCAGTAATTGGGGATGGTTCAATGACCGGAGGAATGGCATTTGAAGGTTTGAACAATGCAGGTACCTCCAAAGCGGATATTCTGGTGATTCTGAACGACAACAACATGTCAATCGACCCAAATGTTGGGGCAATCAGCAGGTATCTCGTCCAGATGCAGGCTTCTCACACTTACAACACCTTGAAGTCACGGATTTGGAAGGTTCTCGGAAAGTTTAATGGTGTTGGCCCTACAGCCAGAAAAGTGTTGCAAAAGCATCAACAGGCCATTAAATCTGTAGTTTTCCGAGAAAGCAATCTTTTTGAATCATTTGGATTCCGGTATTTCGGTCCTGTTGACGGACATAATGTGATTGCGTTGGCCGATTTATTTAACCATTTAAAAGATATTCCTGGTCCAAAAATCCTCCATGTGATCACAAAAAAAGGGAAAGGATTTTCGCCAGCTGAGAAGGACGCCACAAAATGGCATGCAGCTCCAGGAAAATTCGATATCCACACCGGTGAAGTTTTTGCAACTACATCTGATACACCGGAATCTCCAAAATATCAGTTAGTATTCGGAAAAACGATGGTTGAACTGGCACATCTAAATGATAAAATAATCGGTATAACCCCTGCAATGCCTTCAGGCTGTTCACTTAATATGATGATGTGCGAATTTCCTTCAAGGACTTTTGATGTAGGAATAGCTGAGCCACATGCGGTCACCTTTGCTGCAGGAATGGCAGTGGGTGGAATGTTGCCTTTTGTGAATATATATTCGTCCTTTATGCAAAGATCTTACGATCAGATCATTCATGATGTAGCACTACAAAAACTAAATGTCGTTTTTTGTATGGACCGCGCAGGATTAGTTGGTGCAGATGGTGCAACACACCATGGAATTTTCGACCTTGCATTTATGCGGAACATCCCCAATATGATCGTATCCGCACCAATGGATCAGGTAGAATTGCGCAACCTCATGTTTACCGCACAACTTCCCGATAAAGGGCCATTCAGTATCCGGTATCCGCGTGGGAACGGACCTATCGTAGCCTGGAAGCAGGATTTTCAGGAAATCCCGATAGGAAAAGGGAGAAAAATTAGTGATGGAGAGCAAATTGCCGTACTTTCGATTGGACATGCAGGTAATTTTGTTGTTCAGGCTGGAAGGATATTGGAAAATGAAGGGATTAAATTTGCTCATTATGATATGCGCTTTGTAACCCCGATTGATAAGGACTTGCTTGATGAAGTTGCCTCAAAATTTGAGAAAATTTTAACAGTAGAGGATGGCGTCATTGATGGTGGGTTTGGCAGTGCGGTTCTTGAATACTTTGCGCAATCAGGCAGAAAATTAATAATCAAAAGATTGGGCGTTCCAAATCTTTTTATCGAACATGGCACACAAACGGAGTTGTACCGCGAATGTGGTTTTGACGCACAAGGAATAAGTAAAGCAATTAGAGAATTAATACAGGGTTTGCCATCGGTTAATGAAGGTTTACACAATACAGTCAGTTAACTTAAAACAAGGTATAAAACGAATAAACCGGTCAATTACAATGAAACGTATGCAAATAAAATATTTTCTCGGTTGTATTGTAAATTTTTATACTTTTGCAAAGCTTTAAAAAAGGGGATGCTATGAACTACCTTTCACAATATACGATTCCGTTTTCCGGACTAAAGGAGGGAAAGCATTTGTTTGATTTTACTGCGGACCAACGCTTTTTTGCGGCATTTGAAGAGAGCGAAATTAAAATTGGTAATGTCAATTTTCAAGTAGAACTCGAAAAACGTACAACCTATCTTAGGTTGGTTTTTGTTCATGATGGTGAGGTTGAATTAATCTGCGACCGTTGTCTGGATACTTACTCACAGTCGATTAATGGCAGAAATGTCATGTTGGTCAAGTTCAGTGAAACTGAATCGGACGATGGTGACGAAGTAATTTACATCCATCCCGGGAAACATCAGGTTGATGTTTCGAAATTGATTTACGAATTTATTGTTTTGAGTATCCCAATCAGAAGGGTACACCCTGAAGATCAGGATGGTAATAGTCTTTGTGATCCTGAGATGCTTGAGAAGTTAGAAGAACATATCACCTTGGACGAGTCGGAAAACGAACCAATGGATCCAAGATGGAACGATTTAAAGAAAATTATTGGTAATTAAAATAAAGAACATTTAAGATGGCACATCCAAAGCACAAACATTCAAAGACAAGAAGAGATAAGCGCAGAACCCACGATAAGGCAGTTCCTGCAACTTTAGCCACCTGCTCCAATTGCGGTGCAACTGTAAAATATCACACAGTATGTCAGGACTGCGGTTATTACAGGGGAAAACTTGCAATCGAAAAGAGCGAAGTCGTATAATATTTGGTTCTCATGTTCATAATTTTATTGTTGTCTTAACAGTAGATCATTAAAATGCTAGAAATGTCGAAACCAGTCATTAATGAGGTAAAAGCGTTGAACACTTTTGCCCAGGATACTAAGATTATCGGTAATATTGAGTCTGATGGTGATATCCGATTAGATGGGACTCTTGAAGGTTTCCTGAACTGTAAAGGACGCGTAGTTATTGGTCCTGATGCCAAAATAAAAGGAAAGATCTATGCCAGGAACGTAGAAGTTTTGGGATATGTTGAAGGCGAAATTACTGCCGTTGACCTTTTATCATTGAAAGCAAGTGCCAATATAAAAGGGGATTTGATAATGGGGAAATTCTCAGTAGAACCTGGGGCACGCTTTACAGGAAACTGTAAGATGAACGGGAACGAAAAGCTAATCACCACAAACACGGGTAAGGAAAAAATCAATTCCTGATCAGGGGAAACGACAATCACATAGCTTTGCAAAAAGAGCTGAACAGGTAGTCCCTTTTCAGCTCTTTTTATATTATCCATAGTATATAGAGACAAATTACTTCATAATGAATGACTTAGAGAGCTTGGTTAGTTATTTTGAAAAAGCATTTCGTGAAGAGATCAACACGATTGGCCAAACTGTTCCTCAGCACCTTTATGAACCGATTACGTATTCTCTGAAGATCGGTGGAAAACGGATACGCCCTGCTTTGCTATTACATTCTGCTTCTTTATACACTAATTCGATCCAACAATTATTGCCGGTTGCAATGGCAATTGAGATCTTCCATAATTTCACACTTCTTCACGATGACATCATGGACAAGGCTGATGTAAGGCGTAACCAGCCAACTGTTCATAAAAAATACAATGAGAATGTAGCAATACTCAGTGGTGATGCAATGTCAATCCTTGCTTTTAAATATTTTGCCAGAGGGAATAGCACCAATCTTGCTCAACTTCTACCCCTGTTTTCTGAAACTGCCATTGAAGTTTGTGAAGGACAACAATACGATATGGATTTTGAAACCCGCAACAATGTTACTGTCAATGAATACCTGGAAATGATCAGGTTGAAAACTGCCGTCCTCATTGCAGCCAGTCTTAAACTTGGCGCTTTACTTGCCGATGCGCCACCCGCAGATGCCAACCTGTTTTACGAATATGGTATCAATGTTGGCCTTGCATTTCAATTACAAGACGATTGGCTGGATGTTTTTGGCGATCCTGGTATTTTCGGCAAAAAGAAAGGTGGCGATATTTGCGCCAATAAGAAGACCTTCCTTTTGCTAAAAGCAATAGAGGCTTGTGATCCTTCGACTATGGAAGTGATCAACTACTGGTTATTAAAGTCGGATTACGATCCGCAACAAAAAATTGCGGCAATAACTGATATTTATATTCAAACAGGAGCCAGTGAAGCTGCACAAGACTTAATGCAACTTTATCATGAAAAAGCATTGGATGCCCTTGATAAAATAGGATTGCCTGCCGAAAAAAAGAAAACACTTCTTTCATTTGCCGGAGAGGTGATGAAACGGAGCAGGTAACGGAGAACGGAAATCGGAGAAGGGAAACCGAAGAAAGGATCCTGGAAACCTGATGTTATTCAAATTGAGCTATCTTTGCACCCCGTTTAAAACAAGAATAAGAGACTATGAAAGTTATTGATATCATCCAAAAATCTGAGAATACAGTTTTCTCATTCGAGTTGCTTCCTCCTCTTAAAGGCCAGAAAGCCGATAAATTGTATCGTACAATAGATGAGCTAATTGAGTATAAACCACAATACATCAACATCACAACACATCGCGACGAGGTGGAGTTCCGTGAATTGCCCAATGGGCTGATGCAAAAACGGATAGTCCGCAAACGGCCTGGAACGGTAGCAATAGCCGCTGCGATACAAAATGCTTACAACATCCCTGTGGTACCACATATAGTTTGTGGCGGGTTCTCACGAGAGGAAACAGAAAATGTATTGCTCGACCTTAATTTTTTGGGAATCAACAATGTCCTGGCACTCAGGGGCGATGGACTGAAATTTGAAACCACTTTCACTCCTGATGAACGTGGCGGTCATTCACATGCAAAAGAACTTGTCGATCAGGTTGTTAACCTTAAACAGGGAAAATATCTTGATCCAGATATTAAAAATAACGCACCTCTTGACTTCTGCATCGGTGTGGCTGGTTACCCTGAAAAACATTTTGAATCGCCAAATCTCGACATTGACCTTGTCCATCTCAAAGAAAAGGTAGATGCCGGTGCTGATTACATTGTAACACAAATGTTTTTTGACAATCAGAAATACTATAACTTCGTAGAACGATGCCGTGCTGTCGGGATTACCGTTCCTATTATTCCCGGGATAAAACCTTTGGCGATGATGAACCAGATTACAATACTTCCCAAACTATTCAGTATCGATATCCCGGAAGAGTTTGCAAAAGAAGTCCGTAAATGTAAGACCAACGATGAAGCCAAGATCGTAGGGACCGAGTGGGCAATTCAACAGTCAAGAGATTTAATTGCCCATAAAGTCCCATGTCTCCATATCTACACTTATGGGATAACCGACAATACAAGGCAGATTGCAAAAGCTGTATTTTAATTAAAAATCAAAGATATCATATAATTATTTGTTAATCATGGAATTAAGAATTGGAGACAAAGTAAGGTTTCTCAACGACGTAGGTGGTGGACGTATCACCTCGGTAATCAACAAGGAGATGGTCAACGTTGAGACCGACAATGGGTTCGAAGTTCCGACCAGGATTAACAACCTGATTGTGATCAGCACCCATGATGATTATGATAAAAGCGGCAAGAGACCCACAACAGTGGCAGCTGCAAAACCTGCCGTTGCACAGGAAAAGAAGCCTGTTAAACCTGAAGAGCCATGGTTTTCGGATAAAAATCAAAATCCAGCCAAGGAAGAGTTACAAGTACTTTTTGCATTGGTTCCCGAAGTTCCGGGTAATCCGCCAACGGGGAATATTTCGATGTACCTGATCAACAATTGCAACGATACCCTTCTTTATCGGTTTGCCCAAAAGACCAAATACAATTACGAAACGGTGGTTGCCGGTTCGATGAGTCCAAATACAAAAGTTTATCTTGGGATGATCAAACCGGAGATGATTGCCGATTTACCGGTTTATTGCTTTCAGCTCTTGAACTTCAGGAAGCGGACCAAACAGTTGGATCCGTTTTTTCAGAAAGAAATCACAATTTCGGCAGTCAGGTTTTACAAACAAAACGCTTTTGTGACCACTAAATTGTTTAAGGAACCTGTTATGCTTTTCCAGTTAAACGAAAACCTGCTCAAAGCTGAGATGGAAAAGCTTTCAAAACAGGATTTCCAAAAAGCTGTTGATTCAAAAGAACCAAAGAAAAAGGAGCAGGAAATCGTCCTTCCCGATTCAGAAATGGTTGAAATCGACCTCCATATCCATGAAATTTTGGACAACTTTACCAATCTTTCCAATGCAGAAATGGTAAAAGTACAGATGGACAAATTCCATGAGGAGATGGCCAAAGCAATCAAAACGGATGTGAAAAAAATTGTATTTATCCATGGTGTCGGCAACGGTACGCTCAAAAACGAACTCCGCCGCGAATTGCAACACAAATACGCCAAATACAACTTTCAGGATGCCTCTTTCCGCGAATACGGGTATGGTGCTACAATGGTGATGATCAGGAAGTAGTGCTGGCGGCTGGCTTCTGGTGGCTGGAAACCGGAGAAAGGAGTCCGAAAACCGGAGAATGAGAAAGTGAGAGGGAGAGATGGTAAGACAGAATGACAATTAGAGATTAGAGAACTTCATTTGTTATCTGGCATTAATATCAATAACCGAAGGACATCATGGCTGCACATTTCTTTTTAGAAGCAACAGATTTTATTTGGAAGAACTCCCCCTTTCGTAAAAGGGGGTCAGGGGGGATTGCAATGCACAAAACTGTATATCAACAGATTACAAATGCAATATTTAGAGCAACATTAATTATAACAAAAACTATTCTTTTTAAACTACTATTTTCCTTTAATTAGCAGCACCTAAACATATAGGATTTCTACTTTCGTTGAACTACATTTGTAAAACATTTCCAAAAACAACCGAAATACAATCAATATGTTTAGCGAAACAAAGAAATACAAGAATAACGGCCATTTCTTTTTTAAGAAAGGCGACAATTTGCCAGAATTGAGCAAAGACGTCCCCGAGCTACCGGGTATTTTTTATGTAATCCGTCTAGCAAGGGGAGGAATCGATTTGGTCTATATCAGCAGGTCCGGAATGTTGTCGGATACGCTGAGAGATAAAATCAACATTACGCCATATCAATTCAGTCAGCAGGATTTTTTTGAGTCAAGAATGATGATTGAAAGCGTTGATGCCCTGGATATCTATTGGTTTGTCACCATCGATAAGAAGCACAACGATTTACCCGAATATGTTGAGGGTTTGTTGATGCAACGCCATTACGAAATTTATGGCAATCTGCCGTTGTGGAACAGGTAGGATGCAGTGTCCCGGTGATACTATTCCTCAACAACAATCACCTTCTGGAATTCCACTCCTTGATAGGAGGGGTGGCGAAGCTTGGGTAGTTATTTGTGTTTGCAAAACATATCTCATTCGTTATGATTATTTTCTGTCGAATATCTCCTTTAAGTCGATGATCAGCCCATCAAAAATCCCAACTTTTACCTGATCGTCGTAAGTATAGATTTTGTCAAAAGCCAGTTTGCCATCTCCATTGTTCTTGAACACAGTGAGCAGTTCATCCAAAGGGTGCACGACCCAATATTCCCTGACACCCACCTGTTCATAAAGTAAATATTTGTCTTTCAGATCGTTCTTTGCTGTCGATGGCGACAAAACTTCCACAACGAGATCTGGTGCACCGATGCAACCTTTTTCGTCCAGCTTTTCGGGATCGCACACAACAATAATATCGGGCTGGACAACGGTAAATATCTGATCATCCTTAATTTCATTTGGCTTTACTGGCAACCGTACATCAATGGGGGCATAAAGGACTTTGCATGGTTTCTTGTCCTTTAAAAAATTCCAGTAAAAACCATAAAGATTACCAGATACACTTTGGTGTTTTGATGTCGGTGAAGGCAAAAGTTCCATAACCCTTCCATTAAAAAGCTCATACCTTTTGTCGCCACCCCATGTGAGGTAATCGGCAAAAGTATATTGCTGGCTTGGATTAAACTGAAACTGTCCCATAGTTTTAATATGAAAATTGGTGTGAATGCAAGTCCAAAAATACGGAATATTCACTATATTGCAAACCGCAGTAAAATTGATTAACATTGGAACAAAATTGAAATATCGGGAAAATGAGAAAATTCAACACATCGGGACCCAATATAGTCGAGCAACATTATACCATTGAGCGTACGGATCTGATCATTAAAGGGTTGGAATTGGTTAAAGATGAAAGGTATTTTACCATTTGGGCACCCCGACAAACCGGTAAAAGT
This sequence comes from Mariniphaga sp., assembly GCA_037128295.1. Classification (GTDB taxonomy): domain Bacteria; phylum Bacteroidota; class Bacteroidia; order Bacteroidales; family Prolixibacteraceae; genus JAAFHB01. The sequence continues at coordinate 16,442 of JBAXWR010000034.1, read as the reverse complement.
ACCTATTTCAGGCAATTGGCCGAAAAATTGAACAGTCAGGATTATAGGCCGGTATATTTTTCGGTTGAAGGGTTCAACGATTTTTCAATGGCCGATACCTTCGATACCTTTTGCCGCGAGTTGAGGAATCAACAAAATATAGATTGGAAAATCGAAACATTAAAAGATTTTGAAAAGACTATATCAGATTGTAATGATTTGAAAATGGTCATCATTATCGACGAAATTGAAAGCCTTAACCCAGAAATATTCGGGCAATTTTTGCATACTGTCCGTAATTTGTACCACACGCGTACCCGCCATTGCCTGAAAAGCGTAATCCTTGTTGGGGTTTCAAATATTTTGGGGGTGGTGAGCGACAATGCGAGCCCATTTAATGTTGCTGATAATCTAGCCGTCCCATATTTTACAGATAATGAGGTATTTGAACTATTGGGGCAACATGAAACCGAAACCGGTCAACCGATTGAGCAAGATGTAAAGCAAAAGATTTTTCAGATCACAGCCGGCCAACCCGGATTGGTGAACGGGTTTGCCAAAAAATTGGTTGAGGATTATCCTGATCACAATCTGTTGGATTACAGAGATTATCTGAAAATCGAACATTGGTACCTAAATGTGGCAATCGATAAAAACTTTGCCAATATCTTGAATAAAGCAAAAATAGAAAGAAACTTAGTGGAAAGGCTGTTGTTCACCGAAGAAAAAATACCATTCAAAATAGACAGGGAAAACATTAAACTACTACATATCAATGGATTGATTAAAGAAGATGAAAATGGGTTTGTTACATTTTGGGTGCCATTTTACAAAAAACGGTTGTATGATGCTTTTTATCCCTACACAAACGGGGAGAAGACAAGTATTTTAAGGAGTTTTGTCGTTAACGAACTCTTTGACGAAAACAACAAACTTAAACTCGGTCAATTGATTGAAGGTTACAAGGAATATGCAAAACGGCGAGGCTTTAATGTTTTCAGAGAAAAAGACGAGAATGGGAAGTATTTGTCGATTAAAGAAAGTGCTTTGATTTACAGCTTCGAGACCTATATCCAGGCATTTTTGCAGGTCATTGATGGGAAGAGTTACCGCGAAGCCGACACCGGATTAGGAAAAAGCGACCTGATCATCAACGTAAGGTCAATGGAGTACCTGGTAGAAAGCAAAATCTATTATTACGAAAGCCAGTTTTTAAAAGGCAAAACCCAACTTGCCTATTATTGCCAAAGCCTGGGATTGGTAAATGGCATATACCTTGTTTTTTGCCCGAACAACGTAAAATACCCCAAATCTGTCATCGAGCAAACCGAAACCATTGAAAATCCTTTCGGATCAGGGAAAACCGTTGAAATAGCCACATTCCTGATCGAATTTGATGATACGAAATGGCTGGCATAATCAACCTCTGGAATTCCCCTCCTTTGGCGGGTGGCGAAGCCGGGGTGGTTAGCCCCAAACATAATTTGAAATCAGAGTGAAAATCCTAATCAAAAAATCATTTGCAAATTCTTAATTCCTTCATTCTTTCATTTATTCATCCCCCCGCCTTCTTCGCCTTGTAACCATCCGCCAATAGCAGTTCCATAACGCGGTCGCGGAAATCGCCCTGGATCATGATTTCGCCATCTTTAACAGTACCCCCTACCCCACACTTCGTTTTGATTTTCTTCCCCAACTCCTTAAGATCGTCTTCAGTTCCAATAAATCCGGTGACCAAAGTGACTTTTTTTCCAGCCCTCTGCTTTTTGTCCAACATCACCCTAAGATTTTGCTGTGAAGGCTTCAGGGTTTCCTGATTTCCATCTGTTGGCTGAAAACTGTACTCAAAATTGTCAGCTGTTGAATAAACAACCCCTTCGCGGGATTTTCTGTTTTGCAGGTTTGCCATACAAATATGTTTATGTGTTTAATATTCAATATTATACCCCCGATAAGATCCAATTCAAATTGTCCTTCTCTTTTAATGAGCCAAATTTAAAATTTTAAATTAATGATTATTATATATTCTCAGTCTAAATTGACTTGTTAACAACAGTTAAATAACGATTTGACCAAAAATCCTTTTTAATTTTTGATTTCCAAACAATTAATTTTCGCAATTTTGCGCCTCAGAAAACGATAGGTAAAGATTATAAAGAGAAAATCAGTCGGCGGACAGATTCAATTTTTTAAATACCTTATATTCAAGGCATTAATAATTAAAATTCAGTAATATAATTTCCCTTTTCATGAATAAGATCATCGAGAAAGAGTATTTTTCAGACAAGGTTGTCAAGCTGGTTGTGGAAAATCCGCTGATTGCCAAATCGAGAAAGCCAGGCAACTTCGTCATTTTGCGTGTAGGCGAAGATGGGGAACGGTTCCCCCTTACCATTGCAGGTGCCGATCCTGTTAAAGGAACCATCACCCTTGTTGTACAGATTATGGGCGTCAGTTCATCCAAATTGGTGGCCCTTGAGGTCGGCGATTCGATTACCGACCTGGTTGGCCCGCTTGGAAAACCAACCCATATTTCAAAAATTGGAACCGTACTTGCAGCTGGTGGTGGAGTTGGAGTAGCTCCTCTCCTACCCATCGTTGAAGCTTTTAAACAAGCAGGAAACCGTGTGATCACAGTCATAGCCGCCAGGAATCAGGACCTGATCATCCTTGAAGATGAGATGCGCAAGTGGTCGGATGAAGTTGTAGTCATGACAGATGATGGCTCATATGGTCGTAAAGGTTTGGTTACCTTAGGCATGGAAGAGATCATCCAACGCGAAAAAATTGACGAGTGTATCGTCATCGGCCCTGCAATTATGATGAAATTCGCTTCGTTGCTCACAAAGAAATATGCAATCCCAACTCAGGCCAGTCTCAACTCGATCATGGTTGACGGTACCGGAATGTGCGGAGCTTGTCGTGTTTCGGTAGGTGGCAAAACCAGATTCACCTGTGTTGACGGCCCTGAATTCGATGCCCATCAGGTTGACTTTGACGAAATGCTGATGCGGTTGGGCGGATATTCCCAGGAAGAGAAACAAGCAAACGAACGTTATTTACTAAAGCTTTAATATAAAGGGACATGTCATTAAACCCCGAATACCTCAAAGAGGAAAGAAACCAGGAGTGGAGGGCAGAATTGCGTTCCAAAACGAAAAATAAGGACAGGGCATTGATCGAAAGGGTCCATATGCCAGAACTGGCACCCGAAATCAGGGTGAAATACCAGGACCGCGAAGTGAACATGGGCCTTCAGCTTGAACAGGCGCAGAAAGAAGCTACCCGTTGTATGGACTGTGCCAATCCTACTTGTATCGAAGGATGTCCTGTAAGCATCAACATCCCCAAATTTGTAAAATATATTGAAAAGGGAGAAATACTCAAAGCCGCAGCTACTTTAAAAGAGACGAATGCATTGCCAGCAGTCTGTGGCCGTGTTTGCCCACAGGAAAAACAGTGCGAGGCAAAGTGTTTTTATGTCGAAAAAATGAGCAAAAACTCGGTTGCTATCGGACATCTTGAACGGTTTGCTGCTGATTTTGAACGCGATTCGGGCACCAGCAATATCCCTGATACAGCTCAACCCAATGGGATCAAAGTTGCAACTGTTGGTTCAGGTCCAGCATCCCTTTCATTTGCAGGCGATATGGTAAAATATGGTTATGACGTAACTGTATTTGAGGCATTGCATGAAATTGGTGGTGTACTAAAATATGGAATCCCTGAATTCCGGCTTCCGAATTCTATAGTTGATTTTGAATTGGACAACCTTAAAAAGATGGGTGTCAAATTTGAAACCAATTATATCGTTGGAAGGACATCCTCTTTTGATGACCTTAAAGAGGAGGGTTATAAAGGATTTTTCATTGGCAGTGGTGCCGGACTTCCCCGTTTCATGGACATTCCGGGAGAAAATAGCAATGGTATCCTGTCATCCAACGAATACCTGACACGTGTTAACCTGATGGGTGCAGCAACCGATGCTACAGATACGCCTGTTTTAAAGGGAAAAAATGTTGCAGTTATTGGTGGTGGAAATACTGCCATGGATTCGGTAAGGACAGCCTTACGATTGGGTGCCGACCGTGCTATGATCATTTATCGCCGTTCAGAGGAAGAGATGCCTGCCCGTATCGAAGAGGTGAAACACGCCAAGGAGGAAGGTGTAGAATTTATGATGCTTTGCAATCCCCTCGAATACTATGCTGACACAAAAGGGCGTGTAAAAGGAATGCGATTAAACCGTATGGGCCTTGGCGAACCCGATGCTTCAGGCCGTCGCCGTCCAATGCCGATCGAAGATTCAGAATTTGAGCTCGATGTCGATCTTGTTGTCGTTGCAGTTGGGGTATCCCCAAATCCACTTGTCCCTACTTGTCTGCCGGATCTCAAAATTACACGATGGGGAACCATTGTTGTCGATGAAGATAAAATGCAATCGTCTATATCAGAGATGTTTGCTGGAGGTGACATCGTAAGGGGAGGTGCTACCGTAATCCTTGCAATGGGAGATGGAAGAAGGGCTGCCGAGAATATGAATAACTTTTTACAAAAACAATCGATTAATTAACTCAACATACTTGAAGATGACAAATTTAAATGTCAAATATTTGGGGCTTGACCTTAAAAACCCGATTATTGCCGGAAGTTGCGGCCTTACCAATTCGATCGAAAACCTGAAAGCCATTGAGGCAGCAGGAGCCGGGGCAGTTATTTTAAAATCGATTTTCGAAGAAGAGATTTACCTTGAATTTGCTCATGAATTCAGCAAACTCGGGCCGATGGACAACAACCTTGAATTCCTTGATTATTACGACTATGAAATCAAAAAGGACAACCTCAAACGTTACCTCAACCTGATCAAAGAGGCAAAAAAAGAGTTGTCGATTCCTGTGATTGCGAGCATCAATTGTGTCACGACCCAGGAATGGGGCTTCTTCGCAAAAAAAGTGGAAGATGCAGGTGCCGATGCCATCGAGTTGAATATGTTCATTTTACCAACAAATCTCTCGCAGACAAGCCAGGATAACGAAAGTATCTATTTTGATATTATATCCAGGATTGCGTCAAAGGTAAATCTCCCCATTTCATTAAAAATCAGCTCTTATTTTTCCAATTTGGGTGGGATTATCAGGGATTTGTCCTTTTCTGAAATCAAAGGATTGACCCTGTTCAACAAGTTCTATAGTCCCGATGTGGATATTAACCATCAGAAAATTATCACAACAGATGTCCTTAGCCACGATTCTGACTACAAGAATACCTTGAGATGGATCGGAATGATGGCCAATCGTGTCAACAGTGACCTATCAGCTTCCACAGGCGTACACAACTGGCAGACCGTCATCAAGATGTTGCTTGTTGGTGCCACTACGGTTCAGATCGTTTCCGCGCTTTATCATGAAGGCTTTCCTGCAATAACACAAATCGTTCACCATCTTGAAAAATGGATGGAAGAAAAAGGATACGAAAACATTGCCGATTTCAAGGGGAAACTTAGTATGGACAATGCTACAAATCTTGCCGAATACGAAAGGGTACAGTTTATGAGGAACTTTGGCGAATACAAATAATTGGAGTTTTCCTCCAATCATATTATAAAAACCGGTCTTAAAAAGCCGGTTTTTTTTGTTGAAAAAGAGGTTTTGTCGCTCTTATATTATCCTTATTTTGTGAAATAATAAAATGTGTAAAATATGCCTCATAATTTATTTTCAATGCGCTATATTTCAATATATTACATACTATTTCTAATCATATCAACCCATGTTACTCTTCATGCGCAGAATAAAACTGGCGAAGAGAAGGTGATGATCAATGGGAAAAAATACACCCTATATATGGCAGTCAGCGGAGATTCGCCAGTTTCGATTGCACGAAAATTCGGATTGACACTTGTGGAATTGACCAGAGCAAATCCCGAAATATTGGAAAGAATGAATTCGGGGACCATGATTAAAATTCCTATAAAGGAACCTGAAAATCAAGCCCAGTCACAAAATGGTTTACAAAAAGGAGACTCAGAGGATGCCCAATTCAGTTATCATTATGTGTGGAAAAGGGAGACTGTTTTCTCAATTGCAAAAAAACATAAAGTTACAATTGAAGATATTTACAAGCACAATCCCAATGCTAAGGAGGGGATAAAAGAAGGTGATGTGTTGAAAATCCCCAAAAACAAGTCTGTTCCAGTTGCCAACACCGCAAATTCTATTGAAAATCAACCTGTCAGTAAACCATCTAACAATCAACCTACCATTAAATCTGTTGATAACCAGCCTATTAATAAATCACTTGACAACCAACCTACGCTTAAGCACATTGTTGGACGCAAGGAAACACTGTTCTCGATTGCCAAACTATACAACACGACCCAGGAAGCAATCCTTAAATTGAATCCAGGTTTAACCGGAGACCTGACAAAAGGAACCGTTTTGATCATTCCAGAGGTGACAGCTCTAGTTGCTGAACAAAAAAAAACTGTTGAACAGGAATTTAAAGAATACCTGATCGTTAGTGGTGATACCTACTTTCAGCTTGAAAAACGGTTCGGACTTACAAAGGATGAATTGGAGCAGTTGAACCCTTCCTTGAAAGATGGGTTGAATACTGGAATGACCATCAGGATTCCTGCTAAAATTGCTACCATGGAAGACACAACAGAAAAATCTGTAATTCAAAATGTTACGGAAACACCAAAAAGAACTACTGAAAAAGAACTCCCGTTTTCAATGATCGATCCAAATAAAACCTATAATATTGGGGTCTTCCTGCCTTTCTGCCAAAACCTGAACGACTCGTTCAAGATCGCGCAACGGACATCCGCTTTTCTGGAATTTTATTCCGGGGTATTGCTTGCTACCGAAAAAATGACAGAAGCAGGGATGAAGATGAAACTCTTTGTTTACGACACTTATCAGGAAAACAGCGTGATAGAAAAACTTGTAAAGAAACCTGAGTTCCTATCGTTCGACTTGATTATCGGTCCTGTTTATCCTGAAAATCAAAAAGTTGTTACTGATTTGAGTGCAAAAAACCACATTGCCATGGTCTCACCGCTTTCATCAGACAACCGTTTTATATCAACCACCCCCGATTATTACCAGATCAATCCTTTAAAAAACCTCCGGCTCAGTTGCACTGCCGACTATATCACCAGAAAATTTGCCAACCAGAACCTGATCCTGCTCAACAATGGTTCAAGTTCAGAGGATGAAAAGCTGATCATCGGCCAACTGAGCCAAAAAAATGGAACAGGAAAGATAAAAAAATGCAATATCTGGACTGAAGGGAATGGTGGACTTGAGGAGTTGTTGAAACCCGACGAGGAAAATACCATTGTCCTTACTGAGGGACAGGAAGCCAATGTGAGTGTGGCTATGACCAGGTTAAACACGATTTCTAAAACGTACAAAATAACCGTAATCGGCCTTCAGGAATACACAAAAATGCAAAGTATTAATTTAGAATACCTTCACAACATCAGGCTACAATACCTTGCCCCTTATTTTATCGATTACGGCAATCCCAATGTGATTACTTTCGTTGAAAGATACAGAAATTCATTTAGCACCGAACCAACACAATACAGCTTTCAGGGTTACGACGTTTCCTTGCATTTCCTTGAATCGCTTGGAAAGTATGGGAAGAACTTCAGTAAATCGGAACAAATGACCGGAATAGAGTTGCTCCAGGCTAATTACAATTTCCAGAAGGTTTCCCCTTTGGGCGGCTTCCTGAACCAAACATTATATGTTATTGAATATGCTGATAGTTATGAGGTTAAGTCGTTGGGCAAATATCTGGAAACAAATACAGAGAAAGGGAAATAGGAAGTATTATTTGATTTTAAAAGCTAATATTGAAATTTTTAGAATTCTTGATTGCACCGCATAGGAGGGAAATTTGTTTAGTATTACTTGGGTTGTAGAAATAGAAAAATAAAGTTTCTCTTTATATATATCATTGTATAACAGATATATATATAAAGGTTGTCCTAAAATAATATTTTTAAAAATTTAATCTTAATAGAGAAGATTTGAACACCCCCCGACCAAACGGTGCAGTCAGAATGTTCGTAAAAGATCAAACAATCCATGCACCGCAAAAAATCAACCCTTCGACTTCGCTAAGGGAACGGCTTCGGCTTTGCTCAGGAATCTGGAGTTAGTGATAGCCTCACTTTAATTGAGACTATCACTATTTTTAGGGTAATATCCTTAACTTTGCCCCATTGCTAATGATAAAACAAATTTGTGCATAATCTTAAAGAATACATAACCCATCCGGTTTTCGGTCAGATTGGGAAAATCTCAGATCAGGAGGGTGTGGAAACCTATGTGGTTGGTGGCTTTGTCCGCGACCTGCTTTTGGATCGTAAACGGGAACATTATGATATTGATGTGGTTACAGTTGGCAGTGGGATTGAACTGGCCACAAAAGTTGCAGCAGCCCTGCGTCCCGGACTTAAAGTTACTGTTTTTAAAAACTTTGGGACTGCCATGTTCAGATATGATGAAATCGACTTTGAATTTGTCGGTGCCCGTCGGGAATCGTACCAACGCGAGAGCCGGAAGCCCTTTGTTGAGGACGGTACCCTCGCAGATGACCAGAAACGGCGCGATTTTACAATAAATGCGCTGGCCTTATGCCTGAACAGCGACCGTTTTGGGGAATTGCTTGACTCATTTGATGGTGTAGGCGACCTGGATCGGAAAATCATCAGGACACCTCTTGAACCGGAGGTCACCTTTTCTGACGACCCGCTGAGGATGTTAAGAGCGATCCGCTTTGCCGCTCAGCTCGATTTTATGATCGAAGATAAGACGCTTGAAGCAATTCAAACCCAGAGTAGCAGGATAGAAATTGTTTCACGGGAACGTGTAACCGACGAACTCAATAAAATCATTCTTTCTCCTAAGCCTTCCATCGGTTTTAAACTTTTGGAAAAAACAGGTCTCCTGGCGATCATTTTGCCTGAAATTCAAAAACTGAAGGGAAGGGAAACCAAAAACGGTATTGGCCACAAGGACAATTTCTACCATACCCTTGAAGTTCTCGATCGGATATCGAAAAATACAGACAACCTTTGGTTGCGTTGGTCTGCTTTGCTGCACGATGTGGCCAAACCAGTTACAAAACGTTTTGATCTTCGTTTGGGCTGGACTTTTCATGCCCACAATTTCGTTGGAGAAAAGATGCTGCCCTCTATTTTCGACCGTCTAAAGCTTCCACTCAACGAAAAACTCAAGTACGTACAAAAACTGGTCTCTCTCCATATGCGCCCCATTGTTTTGTCGGAGGAAGAGGTGACCGATTCGGCAGTTCGTCGGTTGTTGTGCGATGCCGGTGACGATATTGATGACCTGATGACACTTTGTGAAGCTGATATTACCTCGAAGAACCCTGATAAGGTCAGCCGTTTTATGTCCAACTTCCAATTGGTGCGCGAGAAGCTCAAGGACATTGAAGAAAGGGACGCGCTCCGGAATTTTCAACCTCCTATTACTGGTGAGATCATCATGGAGACCTTCTCCCTTCCACCGGGGCGTGAGATCGGGATCATTAAATCGGCGATTAAAGAAGCCATCCTCGAAGGTGAGATCCACAACAACTACGACGAAGCTTATCGATATATGCTTGCAAAAGGGGCTGAATTGGGTCTGAAAGCGATTATTTGAATGAATTTTATAATTCGGGGTTTGCTGCCCCCCGAATCACGAAAAAAAGTCAATAAGGTTGGGTTTAATACTTCATTAATTAACTATTTGATATATTGATATATATGAAAATAATTTTGTTTTTTCTGTTGTTGCCATGTGCAATTTTTGCCCAAACTCCCATCCAATTTGTAGATCCATTGATAGGTACTGCCCCTGCAACTACCGAAAGTGCCAGAAAACACAGTGAAGCAGGGTCAGAATTAAAAGGGCAAACATTTCCTGCAGTTGGCCGCCCGTTTGGAATGACTCAATGGACACCCGAAACGCGGACAACAGAAGACAAATGTATTTCTCCATATTATTTTGGTGATCAGGTTATTACGGGATTCAGGGGAACGCACTTCCTGAACGGCAGTTGTACCCAGGAATATGGAAGCGCAACCTTTATGCCATTTGTTTCTGACCGCATCGACACGCTCACAAAACGGCCTTTATCACGGTTTTCGCATAAAAACGAAACTTCGTCACCAGCTTTCTATAGTGTACTGCTTGAGGACTTTAATGTTAATGTGGAAATGACGGGATCAGTCAGGTCGGGATTGATGCGGTTCAATTATCCTGCCCAAAAGGAGGGATACCTTTTTATAAGGGTCAATAGTGACGAGAAAAAAGGGAAGATTTGGGTCGATAAAAAGAAAAATGAAATTACCGGTTACAACCCTGTTTTCAGGATTTATCAGGGAATGGGCAAGACCGCCGGTTTCAGTGGATATTTTGTGATTCAGATTGACCAACCTTTTAAAGAGGTTAATCAAATCAGGAAAGACGAGCAATTGGTCATCAGCTTCGGAAAAGTGAAGAGTGTGAAAGTAAGGATCGGAACATCCTTTACAAGTTTGGATGCTGCCAGGAATAATTTGAAACAGGAAATTACCGGATGGGATTTTGAAAAATTGGAGAAAGCCACTGAATTGGTCTGGAACCAATCACTTGGCAAAATTCAGGTCAAAGGAAATTCGAATGAGGATAAAACCAAGTTTTATACAGCACTTTACCATTGTTATCAGGTTCCACGCATTGCCAGCGATGTGGATGGAAGTTATCCCGGATTTGCACAGGATACGTTGATCCATAAGGCTGTCGGATTTGATTATTACGACGATTTCTCCATGTGGGATACACATCGCGCCTTGCATCCTTTATTGACCATTATTGAGCCACAAAGAACTTTGGATATGGTAAAATCATTGGTTATAAAAGCCCAGCAAGGTGGATGGATGCCAATCTTCCCGATGTGGAACAGCTATACGGCAGCCATGATCGGTGACCATGTCAGCACGATGATTTCAGATTCATACCTTCGTGGGATTACCGGGTTTAATCTTGATACTGCCTATTATTATATGCACAAGAATGCCTTTGTTCAACCTACCCAGGAAGAGTATGTCGATGGGAAAGGTCGGAGGGCATTACCCAGCTACCTGAAATATGGCTATATTCCCCTGGAAGACAGCGTTTGGCAGGCGTTCCACAAACGCGAACAGGTATCCCGAACTTTGGAGTATGCGCTCGACCATTATGCACTTTCCCAATTTGCACAAAAGTTAGGTAAAACGGATGATTACAATAGCTTAATCAAGCGGTCAAAAAATTACTCAAATGTTATCGATTCCTCAGCAGGTTATGCGCGTGGCCGTTATGCCGATGGAAGATGGATCGAACCATTCAATCCATTGGTCAAAGCCAATTTTATTACAGAAGGAACACCTTTTCAATACACCTGGTATGTTCCGCAGGATGTCCCCGGACTGATCATCCTACTTGGCGGAAAAACTGCTTTTGTGAAACGGCTCGATGAATTTTTTGAAGGCGGGCATTACTGGCATGGGAATGAAACCGATCAGCAAGCCATCTACCTTTACACGTTGGCGGGTGAACCGGCGAAAGCAAACCGGATGATCAGAAAGATCGTTTCAGAGGAGTATGGGACTGGTCCCGGGGGACTTAGTGGAAACGAAGATGCGGGTCAGATGTCGGCATGGTTGGTCTGCTCAATGATGGGTTTTTATCCTGTTTGTCCCGGCAAACCGGAGTACGTTTTAGGAATTCCTTCATTTGACGAAATCGTAATCCAACCTGAAAACAACAGGAAATCCTTTGTTATCAGGTCGGTAAAAGAATCTGTCAAAATACCTGAATCACAGAGCATTACCTTAAATGGCAAACCAATTGTTGATTTTGTGCTCAAACATGATCAGGTGGTAAAAGGAGGAGAACTAATATTTAAAAGTATGAAATAGACATTTGTATTCTTGAGATTTTGCATGAAAATTTTTGAAGCAGCATTAATTTGCTTCTGCATATCGGTGGGCAGTGCATCCGCAATTTTCTGGGCAACTATTTTACCCAAAGAAAAAATGATTCCTCTTTTCGAATTTACCTTCATGTTTGGCAGATTCAATTCCTTGATCCCATGTATAACAAAAAGATTTTTCAAGGTAAGGAATAATTCCGGCAAGGCCAATACATACGTGAATTTCATAACTTATACATTGGCAATGGTCTCAATGGATGAATCAACAAATTTTTCAAAAATAGCCGGCATAAATTTAAGTGAAACCCTTTATTGGGAAAAATCTTTTTTATCTCTTGAATATTTCTCTTACCTATTCCATTTCGAAACAAACCCAAACTAAGGTCAACTAAATCTGCCCGCCTAAACACTTCTGCAAGTTGAGAGGTTTTTACTTTGCTCATTTTATGATGGTTGTCGATGATCATTTCAATTTCTGAAATTGTCTCATTATCTATTGAATTTTGAATGCAATATTTTTTTGCCAGATCAATTGATGGCCCTAAATAATCGAACGTTTGATTTGTCCACATCCCCAAATCGTGGAATGCCGATGCTATGGACAATACCTTAATATCACATTTTATTGGTTCACAAAGTATTGCAAAATTATAAACTCTGTAAACATGATTTCGATATTGGTCAAATTCCTTTCCCAAATAGTCCTTGTAGGTATTCAGTATTGAATCAATGATCTTATTTTGCTCAATGATATTCATATTATTACCATGGACAGACGTCAATACAAATTTTACATCCCTCACCTCCTTTACACTTATCAATGTCCAGCACATCTTCTCTATTTTCGTAATAATTGGTATTTTTACTTAAAATCAAGGCATTGGTTGGGCATTTAACGACACACAGACTGCATTTGCCACATTGGTTCAAAATCAAATCGTTCTCAACAAGCTGCAAATCTGTCAATATTGCAATAATCCGATACAAAGGTCCATATTCAGGAGAAATAATCAGTGAAGAACGACCTTGCCACCCAAGCCCGGCAGCCCTGGCCAACGATTTCAACGATAACAATCCCAACCGTTCAAAAGGTTCAATTTCATCATCGGTGTGGATGATTAGTGCAGAATGTTTTTCAACATCATTCAGGTACACCATTACACCAAAGGCAGCTTCTTCCAAAATCAATGAAGCCTCCATATCGTTTAACCGCTTACCTGCGTGGTTTTGCGGAATACCAAGGACAATGCCAAAATGATAACGATTCAAAATCAGATCCTGAACAGATCTTAAGGATTCTGACCTTTCCTTGTAATTTCTCAGGTTTGCTATACCATATAAATCAACCCCGGATTGGAGGATAAAATCATTTATTCTTTTGGTATTTTCAGTCGCTGTAGAATCTATTTCAAATTGATCAATCATCCTGTTATGGTTTCAATTGTATATCTGATAATGATTTACAAAGTTGCGATTTTTTTTTATAAGATTTCAATCTTGCCCGAAATGCTGTGCTAACCATCCCAGACATGAAGTTTTTCTTCCAATTCGTAGTAAACAGGTGAAGGATTGAAAACTGTTTTCTACAACCCAATGGAATAACCACTTTTTGCACGTCAACGGTTCCTGCTTCCTTCTTTGCCATCGCTTAATCCTTTTTCGTCTTTTTTGCCAACTCTTTGATTGCCTTGTCAAAATCGGAAATGTGATTTTTGATCCGTTCCGACCTATATTTTTCGAATTCATCAAGTGCTTTTTTAGCAGCCTCTTCAGAGCTAACTTTTCCTGCATTTTGCAACAATTCTTTCTCGCTTAATGCCAGGAACTGGTCAAGCTTGGTGATCCATTCCACCATTTTCATCGGTCTTTCATTCGAAGCTTGTAACTCGGCAAAATCAAGATAGAGGGATACAATCAGGTTAAGCTGGTTTAGTTCTTTCTCTGTCAGGTAGTTCTTAGCTATTCTAACATCCTGGGCCGTAATGTAATCGCCTTTGAAGTTGACAAGACCCATTAACGGTTTTGAACTATCTGTCCGGTTTTTGATCAATTCGGCTGCTGTTTGACCATGAACGGCAAAGTGCATCTTATTTTGTACCGCGGCAAAAAAACGATGGGTCAACTCATCTTTGGGATTATAGTCGATACTTGTAGCATATATATCTGTTACTTGCTGATAGAAATTCCTTTCACTGCTCCGAATGTCGCGTATGCGTTGGAGCAGTTCCTGAAAATAACGGGAGTGCTTACCTCCTTGTTTTAGCCGTTCATCATCAAGGGTAAATCCCTTAACAAGATATTCTTTTAGCCGTTGCGTAGCCCAAATGCGAAACTGGGTCCCTCTTGGCGATTTTACCCGATATCCAACTGAAATAATGACATTTAAACTATAATACTTTATTGGCTTATCGGAATTAGCAATGTGCATTTTTTGCACATTGCTTTCTTCGGGCAACTCGCCCTCATTAAAAACATTGGCAATATGTCTGGTAATTACAGTCCGCTCACGTTGAAACAATTCTGACATTTGTTCTTGTGTTAGCCAAACAGTTTCTTCCTCCAATCGAACCTGGATGTTGGTTTTGCCATCTTTTGTTTTATAAAACAATATTTCCGATTGATTTTCCATCGCTTCTATCTAACCTGAAGTTCAATAATATGGGTCGTGTCGTTCCCGAAAATATCGATCACCTTTACCATTACCCGGTAATCGCCTTTCTTTTCGTATTGCTTTGGATCGGTAACAAGTTCCAGACTGCGGTCCCTTTTTGTGCGGTAGCTCTGCCACTGGTTATGGAAGGTGTCGTTTTTGTAATCCCAGTCCACACTCCAATAGTCGATGTAATCGCTCCATTTCTTGATCATCTTTTTGACTTCGGCAGGGATCAGATCAAGATTCGGAATCACAAAGTCATTGAGCTGCACCTGATAACCATGTATCGTTTTCTTCATTTAGGTTTCGAGATAGGCCAATTCGAAAAACTGGATATCGCCGGCATCGACGGCACGTTTGTCCATTGCCTCGCGGGGGATGCTCAACAGGTGCAATTTAATTCCTGCTTTATCTGCCTCCTGTTCAACCACATCGTGGAGACCCATTTCCCATTCCCAACCTAACACAACCAACTCTTTTTGTTTCATCCTTCGCGTATCTTCCAACGCATGTTGGATATCGCCCAACGTCACAGGGGCATCCACGCCACCAATATGGACCAGCTTGTTCCCTTTTTTGCCATGAATGTACGGACTGCCCGGTAAAGCTTCTGCCTTATAGAGTTTAAGTACAAATGCAATGTACTCTGCCAGCGTTTGTTCCGGGGTTTTGTTCCCGAAGTTGACGGTCTGCCAGTATTGCCTTTCGTATTTGCCAATGTTCAGGATCTCAAAGGGTTTGCATTCGACGATTTCGAGCATCCTTTTGCGGGTGGTATGGATGGCATATCGCCCCAGATCGCTTGTAATCCAACGCCTTCCCAACTTTTCGGCTACTGCTGCTGTTGTACCACTTCCACAAAAGAAATCGGCGACTAAATCACCTTCTTTACTACTGGCTTTGATAATCCGTTCTAATAATGATTCAGGTTTTTGAGTTGGGTAATTAAGGTATTCCAGCGAAGTAGAATTTTGCTGGAATGAGTTTATGTCAGACCATACATCAGACACTATTACACCAGGACTTTCATCCAAATACTGTATCCTTCCTTCAGATCTATCATCCCTATATTTCCTGCCATCCTTATCAGACTTCTTAAAACGTGAAATATATTCTTCAGGATAAGGTGTATATTGTTTTTGAAAGAAAGGCTTAGAAGATTTACTATAATAAAGAATCGTTTCATGTGAACGAATCCAATTATTTGCTTTTGTCTTATACCCAGACTTTGTGTCGAATGACCAAATAATTTCTCTCTGAAAATTATCAGCTCCAAATATTTCATCTAAAACAATACGAGCATGTGAAATTGTTCGCCAATCAAGATGAATATAAATACTACCCCTATCACTCATTAATTCCCTCATTAACACCAACCTATCATACATCATTTGCAAGAAACTGTCTAAACCTTTTCCCCAGGTATCGCGGTAGGCCAATTCTTCAATAGCGGAAGCTTCTTTGGTGTGCTCCATTTCGTTATCGCCAATTGTAACGGTTGTACTAAAGTTGGCGCCCGTGGCAAAAGGGGGGTCAATGTAGATCAGGTCAATTTTGCCCGCATATTTTTCGAGCAACGCGCTCATTACATATTTGTTGTCGCCCCAAATCAGTTTGTTGCGCCATTCCACATCAATGGCATTAGGGTCAAGCCTGAACATGCTGGTCTTTTCCTTTTCGCGGGTGGCGCGGCTTTCGTTAATGGTTTCGATTGCTTCGAGGCTTTGGAATGGGAGTACAATACGGTCAACGGTAGTGCGTTTGCCTTTCCAATAGCGGCCGAGGGGGAGTTCTTGTTCCTTGTTATCGTTCATATTCTTTGAGTTGATTT
>JBAXWR010000339.1:0-7224 GCA_037128295.1 Mariniphaga sp. | reverse complement strand
AATACCTCTACTTCCGAAAGGTTCTTCCTGCACACAGGCGATATCATCAGTGGCCTGGAAGACCAATCACTTGCAGATGGAAAGCTAACTGCTTATGTGAAAGGCAATACCGAAATCCGCGTTATCGGCGAAGTGGGCAATGATGCGGTTGCTACGTTGGTCAATGGTTTGGGTCAGGTGGTACTCACAAAGAAATTGGATGCCGGAAACTTAAATATCATTGGACTCCCGAACTTGAATAGCGGTGTTTATCTATTGAATATCACCGATAAAGGCACACCACAGACAATTAAGGTTATGGTGAGGAAATGATGGAGAGAGGGAGTGAATGGGAGAAAGTGAGAATAGGAGAATTTGAAAATGAGATGATTTGAAAATTTGAAAATGGTTGGGGTGTGCCCGTGTGGCCACCCTTATCCTGAAAAAATCGTTACAAACAAAAACCCATATATCAATATATTAGATTTTTAAACTCATATGCATATAGGAAAAAAATATAGGCGCATAGGAATTACAAAATTAATACACGCATAGTTTTAAAAAACAAATACAATCAATATGAAAACGAACAGCGAAGAAACATCAGGCAAAGATGCCAACTGCGAAGGAAAGAAGATGACCCGCAAACAGGTGATCGGCAGGGCGGGGTTTATGGCAATTTCTTAATTCTGCGAAATTATGCACCGTGACCTTAAAAACCACGGTGCTACTGCGTCCGTAGGGGGGCAATGGCATAATAACATAAGGCGAGAGGTATGGGTGATGAAAAACCTTCCCGAAAATGCCACAGATCCTCCTTTAAAATCCCTTTCCTCCTATTTCTCATTTTCTTCATTATCTTTACCGATGATTCTTTTCGTAAATTTGGACATGAAAAAATATCTATTAGCATTTCCTGTACTCATTTTGTTGTTAATCAGCTTTCTGTTGATTGTTAATTCATCATGTAAATACAGTAAAAACACACCTGAAAACGCTTCCGAACTCACGGATTTAAGGGCAAAAGCCACTGCATTACTCCAACAAAAGCCTGACAGTGCATTGTTTTATGCTGTTTCAGGCATCAGATTATTGGAAGCAAACGGTAATAGCGACACTTCATTTATTCCATTCCTATTTATTGAAGCCGATGCCTGGCTTAACAAAGGCCAATCCGATTCGGCCATGAACATACTTTTAAAAGCCAGGTCTTTAGCCATCGGTGCATCCGACAGCTTGTTGCTGGCCAATTCTTCGATCAAACTTGGTGAAATACTTGTTGACAGGGAGGATTATAACTCTGCCGAAAAGTACATCAGGGAAGCAATAGCATCTTACGAAAAAAATAAAAAAGAATACAATGCAGCCAAGGCTTACAATACCTATGGTACACTGTTAATAGCAAAAGGCGATAATATGAAGGCCCAGGAATACCTGATGAAAGCCATTGCTATCTTCAAACGCCTTGAAAGCGATAATATCCTGGGAGGAACATACATAACAATAGGCTACAACAACAATGCAATGGGGAACAAGGCTGAAGCGGCGAAATACTATCAATTAGCGATCAGCCAACTTACTCAGGTTCATGACACAACTAACCTTAGAATTGCCTATTCAAACATGGGTGTGATGTTTCGTAAAACATCTCCCGACAGCGCACTTGTCTGCTACCGTAAAGCAGTTGCTCTTTTGGCAGCAAGCGATTCGTCACAACCCCCCATTATTGAAAAATACAATATTGCAAACCTATATCTTGATCAGAAACAATATGCTAAGGCTCTTGAAGAATACGACAGGGTACTTGAGCTTTGCAAAAGACATAAACTAGCCGGTGGTATAGCCAGGGTGTACAGTGGCTATGCCAGCGTTTCTGAGGAAACAGGCAAACCAACAGTAGCTGCCTCCTATCTTATTAAAGCTGTGCATATTGCCGACTCTATTGGAGATACATCACTCGCACTTAAACTGCGGCAGGAGCTGATGAAGAATTACCGCAGGCAGGGAAAACATGCTGCCGCCATGCTGATGAACGACACCATCAAAATAACTCGCGATACGCTCACTGCAAGAGACAATAAAACGGCATTGCGAAATATAGAACAACTCCATGAGGCCGAAAACAAAGAACTTGAAAACAGGATTCTGAAAAAAGAGTTGAAAAATCAGGCAGATCGTAACATTTATCGTTGGATTATCATTGCAGTACTGGCTGGGACATTATTGCTAATGTTTTTTTTATACCGCAAGATTTCGAAGTTATATGTCGAACGCACCAACGCTTATCATACACTGATAAGCAAGTACAAGCATGAAAGCGAGCTATTAAGAAGATTAAGAAGCATTAAAACGCCAGAAATTCTGCCTGGTGTGGAATCCGAACCGGACGAAAACAGCATATTGGAGCAACTTATAGAGTATTATGTAGCCGAAAAGCCCTTTCTCGACCCGAAATTAAAAGTTGCCAATGTTGCAGAAAGACTGAATTGCTCACGAAAAGACATTGCCACAGCACTTAAAGGATATACTGATTCCAATTTCAACGCATTTACCAATCGTTTCAGGGTGGATATGGCTATTGCAATGATGGATAACACTGCTTACTGCAACTATAAAATTGAGGCCATTGCCCGGGATGCGGGTTTTGGCTCCAAATCAAATTTCTACGATAAATTTGAATCCTGCACAGGGGTCAAAGTCAACTATTACCGGAATTATCACTCCAACCATGCCATGGCTGACTCCAATGTGGAATAAGCTGTTTGTATGGCGAACAGGCTCTGTTTGTAAAGCCCAAATAACTTTTTCGGGTAATCTATGGCTAACAAAACCTTTTACTTTTGCTTTTTGACCTTTGTCATGTTTTATTATTAAAGATTAAATCGGTAAAAGCATCCAATCCCTGATATAAGTGGCAACTTTAGGCACTCCATACTTTAGGCCCTGAGTTACTTTTTCATCAAAAATCGGACTGTTAATTATTAAAAATCAATACCGTCCAGTATCTGGCAACCATTTTGGCCAGATACTGGACATGCTTTTGTTGCAAAACCTGTAATAATTATTTTGTTTTGTTTTCAATATTGAGAACAAAAACATAATAACCGAACGATGAAAAATAAATTGATTTTTCTGCTTTGCCTGGCATTAACAGCCGGAACTTTTCACAAACCGCACATGCACAAGTTACCGTTGCAGGTTCTGCCGGTGCTGTAGCATATCGGGTAATCAATACAACAGATCGTTTTCTTTTGACTTAAATTTCTCCTCCATTATATTTTATTAAAAAAAGGGTTCTATGAAAAACAAATTTACTTCTTCATCAAAACCGCGAAAACCCAATTCAGGTTTTTGGGTATTTGTATTTTTAGTTGTCATTTTCTTACAGGCAACCACACCAAGCTTTGCAGCACCCGAATGGTGGGTGTCCGGGTTGAACTTGACCTGGGGCGGAAGCACGTCATTCAATAGCACAACTTACAATGGCCCCAGGACCAAAGGGATTGTCTTCACTGCTGGCCAAAGCGGAAATGTCATTGATGCCATCGGCATGAGACTGGCTGCCGGCGGTACGAGCAACAATTTACCAATGACCCTGAAACTGTCCATCACCAGTGTGGACGCCTCCAATAAACCGGACGGCGTGCTGGCCACCGACATCGTAACGTTTACCTCCCCGCCAACTGCAGGGACTATTTTTGAAACCTCTGTCGAGTACACTTTTAGGGCAGTTGACTTAGTCAATATTTCCCAATACAACCTTGTTGCCGGCACCACTTATGGATTGGTACTATATGGTGCAGATTATAATGGCACACCTAACGGCGAAGTCGTGCTGGCCAGACAAGCCCCCGCAGCGGCAGCGCCCTATACTACTTCCGGTGGATTCACTGTCATCCGTTCGTTAACCGGTAACAACCTATACGATGGCAGTTATTTTTTGGCCATCGGCAAAGTTGCTCCACCATCAGTGGGCGATGGCACAGTAGGCAATCCATACCAGATAGCCACATTGGATAACCTCTATTGGCTTTCGCAAACCACTACCGTATGGGGAAGCAATACGTATTTTATTCAAACTGCCGATATTGATGCAACTTCTACCGCTTCATGGGAAGGAGGAAAAGGCTTTAAGCCCATTGGAAGATTAGCTTCAAGTAAACGATTTGATGCAAACTATGATGGAAACGGAAAGTCAATTTCAAATTTGAGTATCAATAGGCCACTTGAGGATGGTGTTGGGCTTTTTGGTCATGTATCACAGAAAATATCAAATCTTACATTGATAAATGCAAATATTACAGGTCATAATTTTGTTGGAGCACTAGTAGGCTTTCAAAATTATGGTACTGTGAAAAGATGCAGTAGCTCGGGTATTGTTAGTGGAACAAATTATGTGGGTGGGCTTATCGGTTATGCCCTTGAAAATATTGAAAAATCCTATTCGTCCGCTAATGTGTCTGTTGCATCAAATCTGGGAGGTGGGTTAGTTGGTAGCTTTGAAGTTAGTGGTAGTTATTATATTAAAAATTGTTATGCAACAGGTTCTGTTACTGGCAATGCATCTGCACAAAAATTAGGTGGTCTGATAGGTAATGCAACGGGTTTAAGTACAATTCAGTACTGTTATTCCACGGGTGCGGTAAGTGCTACTGCTGGTACAGATTTAGGTGGGTTGATTGGTTCGTTAATAGATGCAACTGTTAATGGCTGCTATTGGGACACCCAAACTTCTACAATGGCTTTCAGTGCTGAAGGTACACCTAAAACTACTGCTGAAATGCAAACCCAATCAACATTTATTGATTGGGACTTTGAAATTAATTGGGCAATTATTGGCAATAATTATCCATCTTTTGATTTCCGACTTCCAACTTTTGGTGGAGGGGCAGGTACAGTTGAAAATCCGTATTTGATAGCTTCATATAAACATTTGAATCAATTGGCTCAATTCCCTGAATTTTGGGGTGCTACATTTTCTCAGACATCCAATATTGATGCTTCTGCATCTGCAACTACCCCTTTTAATGCTATTGGGTTTGGCACTCCATTTACAGGAACTTACGATGGACATGATTATTCTATTGATGGATTAACGACTGCCTTTGCCTCTGATGCAGGGGGGCTTTTTGCTAGCATAACGGCAGCGACACTTAGCAATATTAACCTTACAAATGCACATATAAGTAGTGCGTACATGGTTGGGGGTATTGTTGGATATGCCGAGGCTTCTACAATAACAAACTGTAGTGTTGCCGGGCTTATTAGTGCAGTTACGATGGCTGGAGGTGTTGTAGGCATGGCTGCAAATACCAACATTAACAAGTGTAGTGCCAATGTTGTTGTTGGAGGTCTTACCATGTATGGATCAGAGTTTATGACTCATTTTGGAGGGTTGGTTGGTTTAGTAGGTGATGTTGGAACACCAATAACAACAATAGCTAACAGCTTTGCTCAAGGAACTGTTTCTGCTTATAATTTTGTTGGAGGCTTAGTAGGAGGTGTTGACTTTGCATCTAGTGCTTTTGGTGGAGGGGATCCTCCAAGTAGTACAATGGGCTTTACAATGACCAATTGTTATGCTGCAAATACCCTTGATGTTAGTGCTAGTGGAGCCATGGCAGGGGGTGTTTTTGGACAAAGTAACTATGTAAATACAGGTGCAGTAACTATTACCAATTCGTTTTGGGATACCGAAGTATCGGTAAATTCAACCAGTTATATAGGAGGAATAGCAAAAAGCACTGAACAAATGAAAACGCAAGGCACTTATACCGATTGGGATTTTGCAACACCAATATGGTCGATCAAATCAACCTATAATAACGGTTATCCTTACCTGAACGGGATTAGTTTCACTTGGGATGGCTCTACAGATGCCAACTGGAACACGGAAGCAAACTGGACACCAGAAGGCGTGCCAACGGCTATAGATCTTGTTACCATCCCCGGCAGCGGAGTAACCAACTGGCCAGTTGTGAATGAAGCACCAGCTACCCCTGCCATTTGCAAAAACCTTACAATTGAGTCAGGCGCGGTACTTACAATTGCAGCCGGTAAAGCACTTACGGTAAGCGGCTCATTGACAAACTCTGCGGGCACATCGGGGCTGGTTGTTAAATCGAACGATACCGGAACAGGTTCGCTAAAGATATTGGGAAGTACTTCGGCATCGGCAACTGTTGAGCGGTATATGCTTGAAAATAAGTGGCATGTCGTTTCTGCTCCCGCTAACGATAACATCAACACGTTTTTAAACAGGAACCTGGTTATCCCCAAATTGGTTGGTGGCGACAATAACGGTAAGTTGGGAATGATGGATTACAATACCGATGGGAACAACTGGAATTTGTATTTTGCAGGTGGAGTAAATGGATCTGGCTTTGGTTTTACTGTCGGAAAAGGCTATATGGTCCGTACAGCAGTTTCAATCGCTTCTCCTGCACCAACAATTTTAGATTTTCAAGGAACCTTAAATGCCGGGACTATCGATGTTACAATTAACAGGACAGGTACTAACGGCTGGAACTGTATCGGGAACCCCTATACATCGGCTATAAAAATTGCCGACGGTGTTGCGGGTATCGGTACCGACAACTTTATAGATGTTAACTACAACATATTGGATGACATATTTACCGGTGTATATATTTTCAATGGAACAAGTTATGATGTAGTCAATTATACATCTGCTTCCGTCACAGAATTGTATGCATCTTTGGGACAGGGTTTCTTTGTGAGGGCCAAGGCCAACGATACAAAAGTATCGTTCAACAATACCATGCAGTTCCATAATCCGGTAGTTTATAAATCGGCAACAGCTACAGTTCCATCCATAAAATTATTTGCAACCAACAGTTCTTCAACTGTTTCCACCGAAATCAAATTTGTCGATGGCACCACCATAGGGTTGGATAAGGGTTACGATGCCGGTATTTTGAAAGCCGACCCATCGTTTGCGATCTATACCAAATTGGTCGAGCCTTTTGATGCCGAGTTCCAGTTGCAGTGCCTTCCTACCAATCAATACAGTAGCCTGGTCATCCCAATCGGTATCGATTCCAAAGCCGCCGGCGAAATTGTCTTCTCTGTACAAGCTGTCCAATTGGACCCAACTTGCAAAGTAATTTTAGAAGATAAGCTAACCAACACATTCACAGATCTTTCCAAAAACAGCTATAAAGCTACTTTTGTGGCCAATACCTCTACTTCCGAAAGGTTCTTCCTGCACACAGGCGATATCAT
>JBAXWR010000338.1:0-7225 GCA_037128295.1 Mariniphaga sp. | reverse complement strand
TGGATTGCTTCCGTTTCACTTCCCAAGGTTTCTGTATAAACAATTTTCCAGGGCCTGCCATGTTTTGTCGAAGCAGTAGCACCCGCATTATGACGAAGAAGCCTTTTTTCGGGATCTGAACTGCTGCCAATATAATAATGATTTGATTTATTGCTATATAGAATGTAAACGTAGTAAGGCATTGTCTTAAATAAAATTGTTAAGCAACAAAAAAGGAGACAACATATTCTGTATATCTCCTTTCTACTGTAGCGAGAGCCGGGTATGATCCGGCGACCTCATGATTATGAATCATGCGCTCTAACCAACTGAGCTACCTCGCCATTTTCCAAGTTTGAGGCTGCAAAGATAATACCTTTCCTGTTTTGAACAACCCAAAAAACATTTTTATTAAAAATTGTTTTCAATCTAAAAGTAGTGTATTGTTATTAATAAATAAATGTCTATTTTGCACCTGTTGATTAAGTCAATCAAAGTTTTACCGATAAAAGCAAAGTTTCGAATGAAAGAGATTAAATTAGAGTACATCCTTAAAACTTCCCCTGCAGTATTGTTCAGCAGGATAAGTAATCCATCGGGACTTGCTGAATGGTTCGCCGATAATGTGAAAGTCGAAGGAAAAATTTGCACTTTTTACTGGGGCAGTTCAAGTCAACAAACTGAAATCCTGTTGATAATCCCCGATAAGCACATAAGTTTCCGCTGGTTGGATTTGGACCCGGAATATCGGTTTTCGTTTGATATTGTACAAGATGAGCTAACCAGTGATGTTTCACTGATCATTACCGACAATGTGGACGACGACGATGCTACCGACGCCAAAAATCTCTGGTCTTCACAGGTGGCAAAACTAAAACAAACAATCGGCTCTTAACAGACAGTACACCAAATCCCAAAAAAGGTTTAACTTTGCGTTCGTTTCAGAAACCCATTGCATGAAGCGACTACATTGGTATATTATAAAAAGTTTTATTGGTCCGTTTTTCGTTACACTCGTCATTTCCCTCTTTATCCTGCTGATGCAGTTTCTTTGGGTTTACCTTGACGAGTTGGTCGGTAAAGGCTTAGATTTCAGCATAATTTTGGAATTCATCGTTTATACAATGGCGATGCTGATGACCAACGCACTTCCTCTGGCCATGTTGCTGGCATCCATCATGACATTTGGTGATCTCGGTGAGAACAATGAATTGCTGGCGATGAAAGCCGCTGGTATCTCACTCTATCGCATAATGAAACCAGTTTTGGTCCTTAGTTTGGTGATCAGTATCGGATCTTTTTATTTTTACAACCAGGTTATCCCTGTTTCCTATAAAAAATTAATTGCCTTAATGTCAAGTATCAGACAATTAAAGCCGGAGATTATTGTAAAAGAGGGGGTTTTCTCAAATGACATCGATAATTATTCGATTAAAGTTGGCAGGAAAACAGCCGACGGGGATATGCTCTATGACATAATGATTTATGATCATTCCGAAGACAAAGGAAATGTTACAGTAATTGTTGCAGATTCGGGAACTATGAAGATTACACCAGACAAAAAATACATGATTCTTAACCTTTTTTCTGGCCAGAATCATTCCGAAATGCAGCCACGCGATCGTCAGAAATTAACCTATCCGGCTCGTACAGACCACTTCAAAAAACAGACAATGTATGCTCTTTTGCAGGGTATGGAACTTGAACGAAAAGACGAAAGCGTCTTCAGAAATCAAAACAGAGCATTGAGAAACGATCAGATCACCTATTTTGTCGATTCTATGGGTAGGGACCTGGAGCGGCAAAGGGTCGATCACGCCATGATGGTCAATTATATCTCTACCCTTTCAACCAATGTTTTCAAACTTGCCAGAAAGGACACCACGCCGAATCCGGAAATTAAACTTCTGGCATATATGGATATAGACTCAATTCTGCAGAAATCGACATCGGCTATACGAACGGAGATCCTCAATGGAGCGATCAATTCTGCCAGGAACAATGTTCGGGCGATCAAGCAATCTGATGACATAATTACCGATTACAAACGCAACCTGAACAGGTTCGAAATCGAATGGCACAAAAAATACACCTTTGCGTTTGCCTGTCTGGTTTTCTTTTTGATTGGTGCCCCTTTGGGTGCGATCATCCGCAAAGGTGGCCTTGGAGCACCACTTGTTATCTCTGTGATGTTATTCATATTTTATTGGGTGACCACAACAACGGGCGAAAAATTCGCACGGGAGAGTGTCGGCGCTCTCTGGCAAGGTGTGTGGTTTGCAACCTTTATCTTTCTGCCCGCCGGTTTATTCCTGACCTATAAGGCTGCCAACGATTCGGTGGTATTTAATGTGAATGCTTACGCCGATTTTTTTAAACGCATTTTTAACCTCTTCAAAAAGAAAAATAGGCAGGAACAGGAGCAACCATCATAATCAGCATAAATTTAATTACTTAGAATTTACAAATGAAGCAAATAAGGGGTATCTTCCCTTTAAAAATTTTGTTAGGATGAACGATATTAAACTGAATAGAATTGAGGAAGCTGTAGAGGACCTTGCAAATGGGAAATTGATCATTGTAGTTGACGACGAAGATCGCGAAAACGAAGGTGATTTCATAGCTGCGGCTGAAAAGATAACCCCCGAAATGGTCAATTTCATGGCTACTGAAGGACGGGGATTGATTTGCGTGGCAATCACTGAAGAACGCTGCGAAGAACTTGAACTCGACATGATGGTTGGCAGGAATACGTCCCTTCACGACACTCCTTTTACCATTTCGGTCGATGCCGTCGGTGATAATGTTACCACAGGGATTTCTGCAAGTGACCGTGCCATAACAATCGCAAAATTGGCAAACCCAACTACCCAACCTCACGAACTGGGCCGTCCCGGACATATTTTCCCGTTAAGGGCGAGAAGTAGAGGTGTTCTGCGACGTGCCGGACATACAGAAGCTGCTGTTGACCTGACAAGACTTGCGGGTCTTAGTCCTGCAGGTGTCCTGGTTGAGATTTTGAATCAGGACGGAACGATGGCCCGCCTTCCTCAACTTTATGTTATCGCTCAAAAATTTGGGTTGAAATTGGTTTCAATTGCAGACTTGATTGCCTATAAGTTGGATAAAGAGAGTCTTATCGAAAGAGGGGAGGAAGTTCAATTACCGACTGCTTTTGGAAGTTTTAGCTTGATCCCTTTTCTTCAGAAATCGAACGGTGTAGAACACATCGCCCTGATCAAAGGTGCATGGGAACCTGAGGAAACTGTCCTTGTAAGGGTTCACTCTTCGTGTGCAACAGGTGATATCTTCGGATCGTTGCGCTGCGAATGTGGGGATCAATTGCACAAAGCCATGGATCTGATCGAAAAGGAAGGCAAAGGGGTAATTGTTTACATCCAACAGGAAGGAAGAGGTATCGGGCTGATGAATAAAATAAAAGCTTATAAGCTCCAGGAACAAGGAATTGATACAGTCGATGCCAATATCCACCTTGGTTTCGACCCCGACGAACGCGATTATGGCGTGGGAGCCCAAATCCTTTGTAGCCTTGGCATAAAAAAAATGCGACTCCTTACAAACAATCCTGTTAAAAGGGTTGGTTTGGAAGGGTATGGTTTACAGGTAGTTGAGTCGATCCCCATTGTGATCCAGTCAAATCCATTCAACGAAGCTTATATGCGTACAAAGCGTGATCGGATGGGCCATTCGTTATAGTTAAAAACCTTTCTTTTTATTGTTTGTTATTGGAATTGCGCCTTGGGTTTAAATGCATTGTTTTACTATCAAGGCAATTAAAACAAATAAATTGGATATGTACGATAATATTGAATACAATAGTGAACTAAAAGAAGGGATCGATTACCACTTAACAAAAGAGGGTTACAGGATAATGACAGAATCATTTTTGAAAAATCGTGGTTACTGTTGTGGGAACGGCTGCAAAAATTGTCCCTATTACCCGAAAGCACGCAAAGGAAACACAAATTTAAGGTAATCCTTTGATCTGAATTTATAAGTGTTTAAACCTCAATATTTTGCAATGGACGGAAAGGATCTTCGGATTGTTTTTATGGGTACTCCCGAATTTGCGGTGGAGAGTTTAAAAGCCCTGATCAGAAATGGTAATCAGGTTGTTGGGGTTGTTACGGCTCCCGATCGGCCATCTGGTCGTGGACAAAAACTGCACCAATCGGATGTAAAAGTTTATGCTGAAAGTTGTGGATTACCCGTTTTACAACCCGAAAAATTAAAGGATGAAATTTTTCTTCAGGAACTGAAATCGCTAAATGCAGATTTACAGATAATTGTAGCTTTCAGGATGTTGCCTGAAGTAGTGTGGAAAATGCCATCATTGGGTACATTTAACCTGCATGCCTCATTATTGCCCCACTATAGGGGTGCTGCCCCTTTAAACTGGTCGATTATTAATGGTGACACACAAACAGGCGTTACAACTTTTCTCCTTAAACAAGAAATTGATACCGGGAATATTTTGTTTCAGGAGAAGATCGAAATTTGTCCCGAAATGACTGTTGGGGACCTTCATGATTCACTGATGATTATTGGTGCGGAACTGGTCCTGAAAACTGTGGATGCAATTGCGGAGGGAAACTACCAGCCGCTTCCGCAGGATTCGTTGGCAATTGACCCTGCCCGGCTACACGCACCCAAAATATTTAAGGAAACCTGTAAAATTGACTGGCAAAAACCAGCGGTCACAATTCATAACCTTGTGAGGGGATTAAGTCCATATCCTGCGGCCTGGACAAATTTCGCAAGAGCCGGATTCGAAACAGCAGTAAAGATCTTTAAGACTTCCGTTGAATTGATTGAACACCAAGACATTCCAGGCAATATCGTCACCGACAACAAAAAATTCCTCAAAGTAGCCTGCTCCGATGGCTATTTGCATCTTATTGATTTACAATTATCTGGCAAAAAACGCATGGGGATTGCCGAATTTTTGAGGGGTTTCCAAAATGCAGCGGAATATAGCGCAGGAGAATAATGGTTTGTTGTTTGTAATGACTTATACCAATCAATTGGTTATAAGTATATTGTATTGACCACCCCAGCTTCGCCACCCCTCCGAAGGAGGGGAATTTCCAAGAGTGATTGATTTATTTGAAGTTTAACTGAGCAAAAGATTGACATTTATATAATAACCTAATATTTAGCTATTTATTAATTTTAATACCACTACTCACCCCCGAACTACGATCCATTCCCCTCCACCGGAAAAGAAGCAGATTAGGTTTGAACGAATCCCACTTTCATAAAGGGCGGCAAGGGGAATTTGATGCAATTGCTTAATATGCAATGCATTATAAAATACGAACGAATTCCAATAAATAGTGAACTTGTATGAAAAGGATAAGCAGAAAACAAAATTTAACCTTGAAAGACTTTTCGTTTGAAATCTTTTCTTATTTTTACGTTCACATATTCCTTTAACTTACCGGATTTATGAATACAAAATACCTATTGCTCTTTTCCATGGTGCTTGTTTGTACCAGCAACCTTTTTGCGCAGCCAAAAATGAGCATCCCATCGTTTAGCCGACAGGAAAACGATTTGACGGCTCGCGTTGATGCCCCAAAAAAAGACCAAAATGGCGATGTTTGCGCCATTATCAAAGTGGTTACATCAGAAATAGGTTTTAACTGGGAACCCGATCGTTTAGGGATTATTGCGGTTGAAACAAAAGTGGGTGAGTACTGGTTATACATCCCTTGGGGAGCTAAACGTCTAACTATCAAGCACGAAAAGTTTGGTGTCCTTCGTGATTATATGTATCCGATCCCTATCGAAAAGGCTACTGTTTATATCTTGGAATTGATTGTCGAGCAACCAGTTCAGCAACATTTGGTCATTCATACCGAACCTGCGGACGCTTCGGTTTATCTGAATGGTCAATTTGTAGGAACCGGAACGTATCAGGCCGATGTCAAACCAGGGAGTTATCCTTATCGAGTTGAAGCGCCCCTGTATCATACCGAGACCGGAAAAATAGAGGTAGTGGATGCAGAATTGGTGGTGAATTTAAAGTTGAAACCTGCATTTGGTTATTTGTCAGTGACAACCACGCCTGAGCAGGAGGCTAAGATAACGATTGACGGAACTTTACTATTTCAAACAACACCTTACCTGAGTCCACCTTTAGCAAGTGGTGAACATCGGTTACAGGTGACCAAGGAGATGTATCAACCATCCGCTCAAATAGTAACGGTTCGAGATGGCCAGGTCACCGAATTGAACTTGGTCCTGAAACCCAACTTTGCAAATGTGAGCATATCGGCTCCTGCCGAAGCCATGATTTATATCAATGATGAACAGAAAGGGACCGGAAACTGGCAGGGCCGATTGAATGGGGGAGTTTACTCTTTAAAAGCAACCCTTGAAAATCACCGACCAGCTATTCAAAATATTGAAGCTGTAGCGGGAGATAAGCCAACCTTTGATCTTCAACCTATTCCAATAACCGGTTCGCTCGTTGTAACAACGGAGCCCCCCGGAGCAACAATTGCAATTGATGGAAAAATTGTTGGCACTTCCTCAAATACGATAAGTAAACTATTGATTGGCGATTATATGGTGGTTTTGAACAAGGTCGGATATCCATCAATAAATAAAAAAGTTACAATTAGCGAGGGTAGAAGAACGGAATTAAATGAGATACTGATCGCTGACGCACCAGTTAGACCTATCGATAATTCTGTGGTCTCGGAAGCAAGCAATTCTAATAATCAAAAGACTGTAACAAAGGATTGTGAGCAGAAAGAAATTGGCGATTTCTGCTTTACAAACAGGAAAAACTTTGTTGTTGACCTAATTTACGGTAAAGGCCCTCTTTTCCCAACTGTAGCAGACGGAAAAATCACCATTCAGCCAGGTCAGACAAGTTGTTTGTATGAACTTCAAGATGGGGCTTGGCATTTTTATTACAGTGATCCATCCAGGCGTGTGCATACCGGCTATGCTCAGTCAACAGTAGGTGGTTTTGACGACACGGCACCGGCGACAGTTTCCGGTCAATTCAGGGTTGAGAAATGCAAATCCCAAACATTGATCATTCAATAATCATTAAGAAGGAGTTATCCTTAACTTATTGTATTTATGAAAATTAAGAACCGGCTGGCCCTATTGCTGTTATTTATTTGCACAAGCACCCTTTTTGCCCAGCCAAAAATCAGCGGCAAATCGTTCGTCAAGCAGGAAAACGATTTGACGGCACGTACCTATT
>JBAXWR010000337.1:0-7250 GCA_037128295.1 Mariniphaga sp. | reverse complement strand
GATCGAACCCTTTGTATTTGGTAATAGTGATCAGATTCTGGAGGGTAAGATATACTCGCAGTTTTGTAATGCGCTCTCCAATCAATTTTTTATCAAATGTATAACCGAAAGTCAGGTATTTCAAACGTGCAAAACTACCGTCTTCAAGATAAAGTGTACTATAATTCTTGTTGCTGTTTAAATCCTTAACTGTTACCCTTGGGACACTTGTATTTGTATTTGTCGGAGTCCAACGATCAAGAATTTCAGGACTGTTATTATAACCGGTTCCCTGCATAAATACGCCACCAAGTTTCAACCCATTGAAAATTTTATTTCCCTGGCTTCCAACCCACATCATGCTTACATCAAACCCTTTGTAATCACCATTAAAGTTCAGGGAGTAGGTGAGGTCAGGAAAACTGCTGCCACCATTGAAACGGTCGTCAGCACTGATCAGACCATCTTTGTTCCTGTCTTCAAATTTCACATCGCCAGGAACCGCAGAAGGCTGTATTTTCGCTCCCGCGGCATTTTTGTAACTGTCAATCTCACTTTGTGTTTGGAAAATTCCCAAAGCATTCAGAACATAGAAGTGCCCGAGTGGTTCACCTTCGGCAATCCGACCAACATTTACGTTTTTATAGTTGGCCGCGAAAATCTCCTTTTTGCCAACGACGCCAAGTGTAACCAATTCATTTTTTACACTTGCGATATTTGCGGTAACCGAGTATTTGAAGGCATGTTCACGGTTGCGGTAAGTTACACCAAGGTCGAAACCTTTGTTTGAAACCTGACCAGAATTTTGGAACGGAGCTGTACCTACCCCAAAAGAAGATACAAGGGGAACCTGAACCAAAATGTCAGTTGTTTCTTTATCGTAGTAGTCGGCAGTTACAAGAAGCTTATCGTTTAAAAAGCTGGCGTCAATACCGATGTCGGTCTGAGTGGTCACCTCCCATTGAATATTTGGATTGGCGTATCGGTCCTGAGCAACAGCCGTAAAGGTTTCACCGCCAAGTGTTGGGGAACCTACTGTACTTACCGTACTGTAATACTGATAGTTGGGAATTTTGTCATTTCCCAACTGACCCCAACTGGCACGAAGTTTCAAATCAGAAATAGTATTAGTGAATCCTGCAAAGAAAGCCTCTTTTGAAATTCTCCATCCTCCTGATACAGAAGGGAATACGCCCCATCTTTTATTTTCAGGAAATTTTGAGGAACCATCAGCACGGATATTTGCAGATATAAGGTATTTATCAGCAAACTCATAACTGGCGCGTCCGAAATAACTCATCAACGAATAATCGTCGGCGGAACCCGAAACGTGTTGAGGAAAGCTGGCTGCATTGTTGAAATAGCGCAATGCAGGAGATTCATTGCTAAAATCCTTGGCTGTTCCTGTACCCAACCATTCGTACAATCCGGCTTCCATCGACATTCCAGCCAATGCAGCAACATGATGTTTATCAATTCGTTTATCCATAGATAAGGTGTTGTTCCACACCCATGTGGATGAATTGTTGTAGCCTTCGCTTAAACTATTGCGGTCCATCAGCCCTCGACCACCACCTTTGGCAATCGAAAGGAAGTTTTTACTTTTGGAATTGGAGGAAGTGTAGCCAAAATCTGTTTTCAAGGTTAACACCTTGAGGAATTTGTATTCAAGGTACATGTTTCCACCAACTGTATTCCCTTTAGAAGTGTTGTCCCTTGCATTCAAAGAAGCGACTGGATTGGGGAAGTCACCTGTTGGAGTACCATAGATTTCGTTGGCCTGGTCGACCCACACCGGAGTATTGCGCATATTAAACAGGGCTGAATTCAGTACGCCATCATAACCTCCGCGAATTTCTGCACTTTTCTGATCATTCTTGATGAAAGAGAAATTCTCACCAAAAGTCAGATTTGGCAGAATCTCATGTTGGCTGTTGAATCGTACATTATACCTCTTATAATTGGTTCCCACAACTATACCGTTGTTGTCGAGGTATCCAAGACTAAACAAGAAACTTGAAGCATCTCCTCCACCCTGAATGCTCATATCAGTACTTGAAATGTAGGCAGGTTTCAGTACTTCTTTAAACCAGTCGGTTCTGGTAATGGCATTGTTGGGATCGTTGTAATAATTCCAGATCGATTCAGATGTTGGGGTACCATCGTTGGTTAAAGCTTCTTTGTGGATCATGTTCCTTTCTGCGGCAGTAAGGGAAGTTGGCATTTTCCAGGCTTGCTGGATACCCTGGCTTGTGTTGATTGAAACAGATGTTTTCATGTTCTTTTTCCCTTTTTTGGTCGTCACAATTACAACCCCGTTGGCACCTCTGGAACCATAAATTGCAGCCGAGGCGGCATCTTTAAGGACAGACATGCTTTCAATATCGGCAGGATTTAAACCATTAATGCTTCCTATCATTCCATCGACAATGTACAATGGACTGTTATCATTGATAGAACCGGCACCCCTGATCCTGATTTCAACACCGGCACCCGGTTCTCCTGAGTTCTGAATAACTGTTACCCCCGCTGCCTGACCCTGCAGTGTGTGACTAACAGACTGATTCACGCCCTGTGTTAATTTTTCGGGAGCCACACTTGCAACTGAACCGGTAAGATCGGCTTTCTTCTGGGTGCCATAACCAATAACCACAACATCCTCAATTTTCTGAACATCTTCGGATAACATGACATTGATCACCCCCTGTGTGGCGGTCTTCTGAACAGTTGTATAACCTACAAACGAGAAAATAAGAACTGCCTTACTATCAGGCACATCGATAGCATATTTACCATCGTTTCCGGTAATTGTTCCTGTTGATGTCCCTTTCACAACAACCTGTACACCCGGAAGGGCAAGTCCGCCAGCATCGGTAACCTTACCAGTAACTTTTACCGGGGCATTCGCCGGATTTGAAAACAAATTCAGTTCGGGTACTGCCTTTGCATAAACCCCGGGAGAAAAAACAATTGCCCCGATGATCAGCATCAAGGCCGATTTCTTTTTAAAAATTGATTTCCATTTCATAGTTAACATATTTAGATTTAAAACTGACAAAGCACATATTTTAAAATTATAACAAAAAATGTAAGTAAATGTTAAAAATATCATCCTTTTTTTGATAGATATTCATAAAAAAAATGTGGTAATTGACATCTGAAAAATGTCAATTACCACATTGGCATTAAATGATTAAATTAATAACCAGGATTCTGAACCAGATTTGTATTCAATTTAATCTGGTCAGCAGGAATTGGAAACAGTTCACGGGTTTTTGCACTTACAGCATCCTTAAACAACCATAAGGCACTGTATTTTCCAAAGCGGATCAGGTCATTTCGACGCCATGCTTCCCAGGCAAATTCACGTGCACGTTCATCCAACATTTCGTCCAGTGAGATGTTAGCAACTGTAGGAGCCTTTGCACGACTACGGATCTGGTTTACCAGCGAAACAGGAGTATCACCATTTGTTGCAGATGCACCACGAAGGATAGCTTCTGCCTTCATCATCAGGATATCGCCATATCTGAACACAGGAAAGTCGTTGTTATCGCTTCTGGTGTTTGGATCCCAGTTTGGATCGGGGTAAAACTTGATAGAACGTGCACCCATGTATTGGGATAAAAAGTCATTACCTGTATCCATTTTACTCGGATCTCCCCTGAGCCAGACCTCTTTTGTCAGTTCTAACTGCCAGATTGTGTCACGGGTTGCATATGGTCCCACGTAAGTTTCATTCAATCCTTTATACGAAGTTTTAACAGTTATAGGTGTACCATTGGTATTGAATTGTTTACCCACCAACCATGTCGTATTTCGGACATCTCCGGGAAGGTTAAACTTATCGTAAAACTCGGGAAGAGTTTTCATACAATTACTTGGGGACTTTGTTCCCAGAAGATATTTGTCCCTCAATTCGGGAGTTAGGTCGTAACGTGTAAATGAATTACCTGTAATCTTAAATGCATCATAAACCACTGCGAAGATAAACTCTTTAACTGCAGGACCATTGGTCGGTAAGAACATGCTTTTGTAGTCAGCATCAAGGGCAAACAAACCCGATTTGATAACAGAATCACAACGTGTTACGCATTCGGCGTACATTGTCTTACCAGCATAAACCTGTGCATTCAGGTACATCTTAGCTAGCAGCGCATGTGCCATCCACGCGGTTGGACGACCATACGTGGTTGTACTCTTGTCGCGTGGAAGATAAGGAGCGATTTCTTTTACTTCACTTTCTATAAATGCAAACACATCAGCACGTGAAGACGTTGGGGTATCATCCCCAAATTTTTTCAAAATAGGAACATTCCCGTAATTATCAAGCAGAATGAAATAGAAGAAAGCCCGCATCATCCGGATTTCGGCAAATTGTTTCTTTTTAAGATCACCCTCCGGGACAGCATCGAACATGGCCAGAACACGGTTACAGGCAATTACTCCGCTGAAAGCATATGACCAGATTGTTTTTACAATTGCATTGTCGGGTGTCCACGTATGCTTATGAAGCTCACGGTATTGGCCACCATCATCCCAGTTACCTGCCCTTGCAGGAATCAATGCTTCGTCGGTAGAAAGGGATTCCAACCGCCAATAATCGATTGCATAATTTGCAGGTAAGATTGTATAGATAATCCCTTTTGCCGCTTCAAAATGTTCCGGCTTTGTGGGGAAGTTGTCGGGCGTTAATTCCGATTCAGCTTTAATGTCAAGTTTTGTACAACCTGTAAATAGCAAACCTGCAGTTATCACTGCAAATGCCATTTTTTTTATGATAGAAATATTTGTTATCATTTTGATAATTTTATATAGAAAATAACGATTTGACCTTATCAATAATTACAAATTAATATTTACGCCTACCATAAACGAACGTGTTTTAGGATAGAAATTATTATTGTCGATACCAGGCTCAATTCCACCAAGATTTACCTCAGGATCAATCCCCTTGTATTTAGTAATTATGAACAAATTGTTCGTCGTAATATAGAGCCTTGCACTTTTTATTTTAGCATTTTCAAGCTTAAGTGTATAACCCAGGGTTGCATTATCAAGACGAATATACGAACCACTTTCAAGATACCTCGTTGAATAGTAGAACGAATTAACGTCAGTTGCTGGTTCGCCTAATGAAAATTTTGGGATATTGTTGTTCGATGCATTGTTTACATCGTTCAGACTGGCCAGTGTCCCATTCAGTATTTTATTGCCTGAAATTCCCCGCATAAAGAAACTGAAATCGAACTTCTTGTAGGTGAATGTGTTGTTCCATCCAAACATTAGTTTTGGCTGGGCACTTCCACTTTCAGCAAAATCAGCAACAGTCACTACTTTCGAGGTATCGCCATTTGCTTTGTAGAACATTGTAACTCCGTTAACATTTCGACCGGCATATTGTCGGACAAAGAATGTACCAATCGGAAGCCCTTCCTTGATGACCTGGGTTGGATTGCCTGATTGTCCTTTACCACCAATTCCTGCGGTTTCTATGCGGGTGAATGTTGGAAACTGGTCGTTTGATAATGAAACAACCTTATTTACATTCCTGGAGACATTGAAAGAAGTCGTCCATTGGAAATTATTCGTTCTAACAGGAGTCACATTGAGCTGAAATTCGACCCCCTTGTTACTGACTTTACCTACATTTGCCCAAAGATTTGGATAAAGATATTTTGTTGTGGAGACAGGATAATACCAGATCAGGTCACTGGTTTGCTTGTTGTAAACTTCGATTGTACCAGTAATCCGATCTTTCAATAATCCGAAATCGAGGCCAATATTTGACATTGCTGTTGATTCCCATTTCAGGTCAGGATTTTCATTCTGGTTCACACCTATCGCCTGAAGCTGGACACCGTTGATATAGGTTACACCTGTTATCCCATATTTCAATTTTGAAATCATCGGATCAAATCCAAGTGAGTTACCACTAATTCCATAACCAACTCGAAGTTTCAGGTCACTGACAACTTTCAGTTTGGCCATAAAAGGTTCGTTAATAATCTTCCAACCGATGGAGGCTGACGGGAAAGTACCCCATTGGTGATTGGTCCCGAATGCAGACGAACCATCCCGGCGTACAGTTGCCTGCAAAAGGTATTTATTGTCGAACTGATAATTCAAACGGCCGTAGAAGGAGATGATCCTTAAAGTCTGGATCGTAGCAGTCCCAAAACGATCGGCATTGGTCACTTTTTCGGGTGCACTACCGA
Source organism: Mariniphaga sp. (assembly GCA_037128295.1). GTDB lineage: Bacteria > Bacteroidota > Bacteroidia > Bacteroidales > Prolixibacteraceae > JAAFHB01. The sequence continues at coordinate 1,053 of JBAXWR010000337.1, read as the reverse complement.
GCGAAAGGTTATTGTACAATAGGTCATCGGATACAAAGTTGCTATTTGCAGCCTGAAAACCATCGTTTAATTTATCTTCCTGCCATGAATAACCGCCAAGTACTTTCAAATTGTGCTTGTCGATCACTTTTTCATATGTAAGATAATTTTCGGCAAGCGTCGTTTTGTTCATGTATTCTGAACGGATGGCATATCCATTTGCGCCCAGATGCATCGTTGAAGCTTGTTTTGAATATTGGTTATCCTGTATTTCAGTGGTTTGCAACGATACGTTTGCATTGTAGGTCAAAGTAGGAAGAATATTGACCTTTAATGTAAAGTTTGCCAATTGATTGATAATCTTGCGATTGTACAAGTCGTTGTTCAACAAGCCTACAGGATTGTAGTAACTGCTGTTCTGCGTATTCTCGAAATAGGTACCATCTGGTTTTAAGACATTTACTGTTGGCAGATATTTCAGCATGTTTGCAAATACTTCAGAACGGACAATGTGTTTGTTTGTGGTTGAATTGGTAAGGTTCAATCCGACAGTTACTTTATCATTGAAAGCTTTCTGCTCCACATTCATACGGGCAGTCCACCTGTCGAGTGAGCTGGTCTTAATAATACCCTGGTCATCAAGATAATTGATGCTAACACCATAAGTTGTCTTATCGGAACCTCCACCAAACGACAGGTTGTGATTTTGTGAAATACCTGTTCGGGTAACTTCGTTTTGCCAGTTGGTATTCCCACCGTTATCGTCAAAAGGAACTTTGTTAACTGCCTTAAGATAAGTTCTTAATTCGGTGGCTGATAACATGTCGATACTGTTCGATATTTTTTCAACAGCCACATAACTACTATAATTGACATAGGATTGACCTGTCTTTGCCCGGCGGGTTGTAATCATGATGACACCATTCGCAGCACGGGATCCGTAAATAGCAGTAGATGAAGCATCCCTGAGAACATCCATATTGACAATATCATCAGGAGCAACTGCATCGATGGAAGCTCCTGGAACACCATCGATTACCTAAAAAGGTTCCATGGCAGCACCTGTGCGCAGAG
>JBAXWR010000336.1:0-7261 GCA_037128295.1 Mariniphaga sp. | reverse complement strand
TATTTACCTGGCAATTGTCAGGGAATATGAACCGATGCTCCTGGTTCCAATGGGTTTTGGAATTTTAATTGGCAATATAGCCTCAGTTCCGGGATTGCAAATTGGGATCAATGAAAGCGGAAGCATAGCGAACTTTCTATATTCCGGTGTAATGCATGGAGTTTTTCCAGCCCTCATTTTTCTTGGAATTGGAGCGATGACAGATTTTTCGGCATTGATTGCCAATCCCAAACTGATCCTGATTGGAGCAGTCGCGCAAATAGGTATTGTATGCGCCTATGGTATTGCTTTACAATTGGGTTTTGTCCCCTCCGAAGCCGGAGCAATTGCAATTGCAGGTGGTGCTGACGGACCAACCTCAATGTTCCTTTCTTCGCGTTTGGCTCCAGAATTGGTCGGTGCAATTGTAATCTCTGCCTATCTTTATATGGCATTGGTTCCATTGATTCAGCCTTTCTTTATGAAGGTTCTTACCACAAAAAATGAACGGCTGATCAGGATGAAGCCTCCCCGTACGGTTTCCAAATTGGAGAAAATTATTTTTCCGATCGCGGGTCTTTTATTGACCTGTTTGTTCGTTCCTGCAGCACTACCACTTCTTGGAATGTTATTCTTAGGCAATCTGCTGAAAGAGAGTACAGTAACTAAAAGATTGGCTGATACTGTAAAAGGTCAGATGCTTGATCTTGTAACGATTTTAGTTGGTCTTACAATTGGTGCTTCAGCAGTGGCTACAACTTTTCTTACGATGAAGACTTTAGAAATTTTTGTTCTGGGAGCCATATCATTTGTGATTGCTACAATCGGTGGGGTCATTTTTGTTAAATTTCTTAATTTGTTTCTTAAAAAGGGGAATAAGATCAACCCATTGATCGGCAATGCTGGAGTCTCTGCGCTTCCTGAAAGTGCAAGAATATCTCAAGTTATTGGATTACAGTATGATAAGACTAACCATTTGTTGATGCATGCCATGGGGCCAAATATAGCTGGTGTAATTGGCAGTGCAATTGCAGCAGGTATTCTGCTCACCTTCCTGTCTTGATTCGTTTTGATAATAAAAAGGGCGATCTATTACAATGGGTCGCCTTTTTTTATTTACTTTCGGGTCATTAATCATTAATAAATTATCCGAAATGAAAAAAGTATTGATGTTGCTTCTGGTTTGTGTTTTTTCTTTGGGCGTAATGGCCCAAACTGACAAAAAAGCGCCTGAACAGAAGAAATTGAATGTTTTGGTTTTTTCCAAAACAATGGGTTACCGACATACCTCGATTCCCGCCGGTATTAAAGCAATCACCACCCTTGCCCAACAAAAAGGGTGGATTGTTACAGCTACAGAGGACGCAACCTTGTTTACCGATGATTTTCTGTCGAGGTTCGATGTGGCCGTATTTTTAAACACAACAGGCAATATCCTGGAAGAAAATCAGGAGAAGGCATTCACTGCTTTTATTAAAAAAGGCAAAGGTTTTGTAGGGATCCATGCTGCTGCCGATTGTGAATACGACTGGAAATGGTATGGCGAATTAAATGGCGCATTCTTCAAAACTCACCCACCTTATCAGCAGGCCACAATCAAAATTGAGAGCACTAATCACCCCGCAATGAAACCGTTCGTTGGGATGAGTACCTTTACAATTGAAGACGAATGGTACTCATTTAAAGAAAATCCACGTGGAAAAGTGACTGTTTTGGCAACCCTCGACGAGACAACAATAACCAAACTCCCAAAAGACGATGCCTGGAGAATGGGTGACCATCCGGTAATTTGGTACCACGAATTCGAAGGCGCCCGTGCATTCTACACCGTCTTTGGCCATGGCGATACTTCGTTTGAAAATGCGACAGTTCAACAACACCTTTACTATGCCATCGAATGGGCTGGGAAAAGGATTGATTTATAAAAATTTATATTTTTAGTTGAAGGTATGGGCCTCAAAGGATTTAGGTTCTTTGAGGCCTTTTTTGAATGTTATATTTACAATTTTATCAATTATACTATGAAAAAAACTTTTCAATTAGCTTTTGTCCTTGTAACTGTGTTTTTCTCTTTTATTGCTCAAAATCAGGCTGGTTATCCAGGTACAAAAGTGGGAGGATCAGGTACACAGACATCAGTAAATACTAATCAAAATGTTGATAAAGATGGTTGGCGGCAACTCTTCAATGGCAAAGACCTGACCGGTTGGAAACATGTTGGGCCAGGTTCACAATATGTTGAAGATGGTTTGATCAAGTCGCATGGCGGAATGGGCTTATTGGTATGGACGGCAGAGAAATTTGGGAATTGTACGATCCGCGTGGTTTGGCGCATGAGGGACCACAACAGCAATGCAGGGGTATTTATCCGCATCCCCATCGAACCCTATGAAGAGTGGATGCCGGTGTTTTATGGCTATGAGGTACAGATCGACAACCAACCTGAACTTTCGAATGAAGATGATTACCATTATACGGGTATGTTGTATTCGTTGACAAAGCCACTTGCAAAGACTGGAAAGCCGGGACCAGAATGGAACACGATGGAAATCACCCTGGACGGTTTACGGACAATTGTTGTTTTAAATGGTGTGAAAGTGACCGATTTTAAAGAGGGAGACCCTGTACCTGATCGCAAATTCGATTTTGAACCTTTCCATGGTCCACGTCCCGAATATGGCTATATGGGCTTGCAAAACCATGGCGAAAAGGATGTTGTCTTCTTTAAGGAAGTTGCAGTTAAACCACTAAAGAAGAAATAAGTAATTTGAAGATTGTCCAATTTGAAAATTTGAAAATGAATGCCAATCCCCCTCGTTTGTAACGAGGGGTTGATGGTTTATCGTTTGTAACGATCAGATTATTATAAGATTAAGTATGGCTTGATAGTTACGAACCAAGATTATTATAAATCTTCGATGAATTTTGAATGAATAATTAAATCCCTGCACCATCATTACCTCGTAGAGGTTAAACTATTGTAGAAAGATCAGCCAACAAACACCTGTGGCGCAATCAGAATTTTCGTAAAAGAGCAAAGGTTATCTGCGCCGCAATAGCACAGAATTTAAAAGAGATTTTGAAAATATATTAATTAACTGTAAATCAATTTATTATTCAAAAATTATGAAACCAATATTAACCGATGGTAAATCGGTCACTCGTCGCAATTTCGTAAAATCCACAACTTCGGGTGCTGCGGCTTTTACAATACTTCCTAATTTTACGGTAAGCGGTTTGAGGCATGTTCCTCCAAGTGACCAACTTCGTATAGCTGCGATAGGGTGCGGTGGGGAAGGGGAGAACGACATTCACCACTACGCCACAGCCCCCAAGAAGAATGTAGTGATCACCCATCTTTGTGACGTAGATGACCGGCAGGCTGCCCCGCGCATCAAAGAATTTCCGAAGGCTAAATTTTATCACGACTGGCGCGAAATGTTCGACAAGGAGAGTAAAAATTTTGATGCTGTATCTGTTGCAATTCCCGACCACAACCATGCCATTGTGGGATTGAGTGCGATGCAGTTAAAGAAACACTTGTATCTTCAAAAACCGTTGAGCCACGATATCCATGAAGCCCGTATCCTTACCGAAGCTTCCGAAAAATACAAAGTCGTGACCCAAATGGGCGATCAAGGCGCCTCCTGCGATGGGATGCGAACTTTGCGAGAGTGGATTGAAGCCGGTTTATTGGGAGATATCGAGAAAGTCTATTGCTGGACCGATCGTCCCGTATGGCCTCAAGGAATTCCGTGGCCAGAAGCACGACCCGCTGTTCCTAAAGAGTTGAAATGGGACCTTTGGTTGGGAACCGCCAAAGAAACGAATTACATCGAAAATATGGTGCCGTTCAATTGGCGTGGCTGGTGGCAATTCGGGACGGGCGCATTAGGCGATATGGGTTGCCATATTATGGGACCACCGTTCAAATTGCTCGGCCTGGGCTATCCTACAGAGGTTTCCTGTAGTGCAAGTACGGTTTACAATGGAATTTTTACAGAAGGTCTCTATCCTGACAGTGGTCCTGTCTCAAGTTCCATCCGTTTTAAGTACCAATTGAAAAACGGGAAAGATCTGAACCTATACTGGATGGATGGCGGTATAACCCCTGAACGTCCCTATGAGATTGATCCTGATGTAAATATGAATGATGTAATGGGTGACTATCCGGGATTGAACGATTACGAAGGAAGTACCTTATTTATAGGCACTAAGGGAAAAGCTGCCTGCGGATGGGGTGGACGTAACCCGATTTTATTACCGCTTTCGCTGAACAAGCAAATCCATATCCCGAAAAAATACCCGCGTGTCGAGGGCGATATGGACGGCCATTGGTGGCAATGGGTTGATGCCTGCATTGCAGGTTATGGAAAAATGGAGCTTTCGTCGCCATTTGTGGGATATGCGGGTCCGCTGACCGAAACAGTGTTAATGGGCAACCTGTTGTTGAGAAGTTTCAATATCCGCGAGAAAATCAAACGGAAAGATCCAGTTTACGGGGATCAGGAAAGCTTTATCTATCCTGGCCGTTACAAAACTTTCAAATGGGACGGACCAAATATGCGAATCACCAACTTCGAGCAAGCCAACCAGTTTGTAAAACGCGAATACAGAAAAGGATGGGGAGAGCTAAAAAATTAATAATTAATGAATTAAGAATTAAAGAATTTGAGATTTGATGGTTAAGATTATTAACTTATCGGAATCCCCCTCGTTTGTAACGAGGGGGTAGTGGTTTTGAGTTTGCAACTCAGTTAACTAATAAATTTACTTTTATAAAATGAAACAAATCATTTTCGATACCTATTCCGAGTTATCGGAACAGACAGCAATTCAGATCGCAGACTTAATTGCAGAAAAACCAGATGCTTTGCTTTGTTTTCCTGCTGGCGAAACATCAATCGGAACTTTTAATCACCTGATTGAACTGAACAAAACCGGAAAGGTGAGTTTTAAAGAATGTAAAATTGTCGGGTTGGACGAATGGGCCGGATTAGGAGAGATGAAAATAGAAAACTGTTACTCTTTTTTGCGAAAACATCTTTTTGATCATATCGACCTTTCGGAGGAAAACCTTTGCTTTTTCGATGGTGAAGCAGCCGATCTAAAAAGCGAGTGTGACAAAACAGATGCGTTCATCCAGAAGCATGGGCCAATCGACATGATGTTGCTTGGAGTTGGCATGAATGGCCATCTTGGTTTGAACGAGCCTGGCACTTCCTTCGATTTGTATTCTCATATCGTTCAATTGGACGAAACCACCAGGATTGTCGGACAAAAATACTTTTCGGCAAAGGTCGTGCTATCTAAGGGTATTTCGTTGGGAATGAGGTATATATTGGAATCAAAAACGGTTATTCTACAAATTTCCGGCGGTCGCAAAGCAGAAATTGCCAAACAATTGATTGATAGCGAGGTATCGAATATGCTTCCAGCCACAGTCTTAAAATCGCATCAGAATTCCTATTTGATGATGGATAAGGAAGCGGTAGGAAGGATATAATATTTAATAGAAATTGTACTTTGTTATATTCCTGATGGTCTTTTTCAGCAAAATCTGTTAATCAATTGGTTATAATCGGAAGGAGTTTTTGAATAATCACACCTATGACAATAGCTGTCCCAAAACTGATCATTGTACCAATAAGCACATATTCTGTTAGTTTTCTGTCTTTAGAATCTTTGAGATCACCAAAGCGGAAGATAGATTTTGCAGCAAGCATAAACCCAATGGCTTCCCAATGTCCTGATATCACAAAAGCAAAAACAAAGAGACGTTCCAAAATTCCAATGTATTTTCCTGCCTCCTGAAGTGATTCTGTTTCATCACTGACAGTGTGTGGGGTCCATTTTGAAATAAAGACCTTTATTGCAAGGGAAGTTGGAGTTGTAAGGGCATAGACACCTGTGAACAATAACAGAATATGTTCGTATGGCAGTTTTTGGAGGAAAAGCGAATGATCTTGATAAATCAGCCAGATAGTGAAAATGCACACGAAATGGATAAACTGATCAAGGTAAAAATATTGACGTTTTGTCTCCACTGTAATAGTATACACCTTAATCATATCAATTAAAAGATGAATCATAGCTAATAATAAACCCCATTTCCAGAAAGTGATATCAAATACCAACAACATGATCAATGCAAAATGGATCAATGAATGCCCATAAAGTTGCCAGGCTGCCAATTTCTTTTGTTCTTTGGCTTTAACCCATGAATCGGGCTGCAAAAGAAAGTCTCCCAACAAGTGAGCCAATATGAGTTTTACCAACACTATCATAATAGCAAAATTAAATTACTCTTATATAATTCATTGATTTCCAATAGTTCATCAAAATGGGCCCGTGATAACCTGCTACTGACAGCATTTTGTCGGATATTTCCCAAAATTTTACCCAATTCGGACTGTGACGCAAATGGATTTGATAAAGCTAAACTGACCACTTCGGCTGCATTGACAGACCATCGATCCATGGCAATCATTCCTAATTTGAGACAAACGTTGATCATTTCATCAAATTGAGGCCATGCAGTTTTAACGGCTAATTTTTGCTTTTCCTTTTTCAGCAGGTTAAATTTCTCACCTGAATAAATAAAAGCCTGTCCGTTACACTCCGTAATCCTTTCGCTTTGATAGCTCATTTCGCCAATACCAATCGATATCCTTACATCAAGCAGATTGACCGTTTTAATAACTGATTTAATTTTAAATGCTGTAAATAAAGCATTTAATGGATCATCAATCCGAACTTGAAAGGTATCGCCACCATAAATTTCCCAATATAGTGGACTGTTACCTATCAAATTTAGCTCCAATTTGAGGAGATCGAGCCAGTTGTCCGGTTTGCTTTTTCGTGAATTGACTATGTCACCTGTTAGCACACTAATCATGTTCGCCATATTATTTGTACAAATATATCACTAAATATCGTGATAAAGTATTTTATCACGATATTATGAGATAAATTCATTTATCACGGTTTTATGTGATATATTCATTTATCACGATATTATGTGATAAATTCATTTAACACGGTTTTAGGCAATTAATTTTCAACTAAATGGAAATATATCATGTTCTTGCCTTATGACTTCGCCGCGCAGGGCGTATCGATGCTTTCAAGCGTATTGAAAAGTTGACAGGTATCAATCAGAAATAGTAAGGGTTCCAAAAGTCTGAAATAATTAGGCTACTATTTGTTCAGGTAAAGCATAATACCTTCTTCTTTCAACAGGTTCAATGAATAATCCGTTAGTTTCATTTTGATGTCGATA
>JBAXWR010000335.1:0-7267 GCA_037128295.1 Mariniphaga sp. | reverse complement strand
GCGGTCCAATCGACTTTTGAGCTTTGACAGGGTTTTGGTTCGGGACCGCTTACCCATGGCTATTCAGGTTCTACCCTTTCGAGGGTGGTGACCGTAGTAGGATAGTGAACAATTTCCAAAAGTTTGATATTTAATTGATTGTGCTATCAACTTTATCTTGCACCACCTCAGCACAATCAACAGGCTGAAGGCCCAGAATACCCTAGCCCAATGGCAACGCCTTGGGAAAACATGTAACAACATCCAATGGCAACACCTTGGGAAAACAGGCAAAATTGTGGATTGCGCCACAAAGTTTTAAAAGTTGGGTGAAGCTAACTAACAATATTATAAGTACTTACATACTTATGAGCTGTCATTGCGAGGTTTGCGACATATTACATTATCAATCAACCAATTAACATGCAAACCGTGGCAATCCTATCCTTAGAAGCACTATCCCAAAAACAATGTTTTGAAAGTGCTTCAAACATGGGATTGCCACACCAAACATATTGATACTGCTAACCATTTAATTTACAGTAGTTTGGTTCGCAATGACAATTCATAGAGGAAGATCCTCCTAACCAAAACGGTGCTATCAATTTTGTTTTGCATGATCTCAATCCTTGCACGGTCAACAGGCTGAAGGCCTAGCATACCCTAGCCCAATGGCAACGCCTTGGGAAACGATGAAACAACAAGCAATGGCAATGCCTTGGGAAAACAAATAAAATTGGGGATTGCGCCACAAAGTTTTAAAAGTAGGTTGAAAACAACAAACAAAATAACGGCACTTTCTCCCTCAATCCCTGTCATTGCGCGGAGTGCTGCACAATCTAAATTTGAAAGATAATCACCTGCACGACAAAGCAATCCCATACTAAGAAGCACTATCCCAAAAACAATGTTTTGAAAGTGCTTCAAACATGGGATTGCTTCACCAAATATATTGACACTGCTAATCATTTAATATACAGATGTTTGGTTACCAATGACAGATACTAATGGATGACCTTCCAAAATTAAAATTGTGCCAGCCATTTTGTAATGCATAATCTTCGTTCCGGCACAATCCATGGGTAAAAGAAGTAATAGTTTTCTTTTTATTGAGAGGTTGCTACACTATTAGTGGTTTCTTCTTTGTACATTTTTAGTTTTACGTTTTCTTAATATTTATTTTTGCTTCGTTAATTCATATCCGTTTACATTTTCACTTTTGTTAAAAGCATTGTCAATATATTTTTGAGGGTTTCCTAAAAAAGTATCTTCTTCTACAAATGATATGTAGGAACCAGTCAGAGCATCAACAGTTTGGCAAGTCACACAAGAAAAAACTTTAGGTTTTTGATTAAATCTATTTTTCTTAATAATATCATATAATAGATTCTCAACGTAAGATGATGAAGAACAACCATCGTTTTGACCCAAAGTTGATTTAAACCAACTGTAACCGCCATTATGTTTCTTTATTACCCCAACTATGCCATTTGTATGAGAAGTTCTTTCTTTGCGCGTAATTTCTTTAAGGCAATATTCTATTTCCCAATCTATCCATTTGCTTTTATACATGTTTGGAGAAATGACAACAATAGTAACAGTAGTGTTATACATACAGTCAGTTAGAACTTTTTTTATGTTCGCTGTCGAAGTATCTGTTAGGTCAGGAGAATCGCTGGTTTCGCCCTGATAATAAGTTGCATCATCACCAAGTGATTTTATTATTTTGTCCCGTAAATCTTGCGCTTCACTATATTTGTATGAAATAAACGTTTTATGTGCCATATTTTATTTGTATTAGTTGAATAAACAATCCTTGTATTTGAGTAAAAGACCTATTCCTAAAAGGAAAAAAATCACCGAAAGATATAACCACTTAATTGGCTTAGACAAAAACACATTCCAGTAAGAAAATTGTTTGTCAATCTTCTTTGTGTATTTCTGAATAGGCATTTCATACGGTCTAATTTTGATAATATCTTTTAATCCAGTTACGTCATTATAAACACCCCTAAATTTTCTTTCTTGCTGTAAATAATAACTGTCTAAAAACCAGAAAAGAATTGTCGGAGGCATCCCTAAAAAAATAAAAATAACATTTTGCGTTGAAGCGTAAATAGCCATCAGAGCAGTCACAAGTGTAATTGCTAAACCCTTTAACTGAAAAGAGTTTGTATTCATCCGAGTAATGATATTCTGGAGGAATTCTAAATGCTGTCTTTTGTCTTCTTCCATGTTATTTACATGTTAAATTCTTATTCGCCGGAGTTAAAACGGTTCCATCAACCAAATCAATGCAATCATTTTGCTGATTATGAAAATTACAAAAAGGAACAACATATTCATAATTGTCTAGGCTATTACACTTTTTAACATGGGCTCCAACAATATCTTTTCTTGAGCAGCCTTTAGCTCTACAAATTGTTGCAGTCTGATTACTAAAAATTCTCCAATGTTCAATCCAACTACCACATTTACAACTTCTATTTGTTGTACCAGCTACATTTTTTACTTTCATTCTACGTGCTTTTATATTTATACTAAAATCATCATTTTCTGTGGGTTATCTTTTACCTTGACGCTAAAAAAGCAAATATCGGTAAATTTATTGTACTGTTATGAGAATTTCACTTTTTTTATACTTAAAAGGGTATTTAATCTTTTTTCATGGCGAACCAAGGTAAACCAAACCGCTTGGCTTATTTTTTTGATGCTTAATAGAAAAGCATTCGTATTAAAATTTACACTGCCGTGTAATAAAACCTCTTTCATTGTCTTAAAATCAAGTTTTTCAAAAATCTTTTTTGTGGCAAGCCCCCAACCCACTAATAATCTAATCAATAATCCCGCACGCACCTAACAGAGAAGCCGAACTGCTTATTGAGGTTGCCGCGGTAGACATAGGCGTAGCCATAGAAGAGGAAGCGATACCATGCGAAGGATACTCCGTCAGCCGTATTGCTCCACCAGTAGCCGTAGCGACCAACATTGCTGAACGTGCCACCGTCATAGTAGAGGTAGCCACCTGGAAGAGCCGTAAAACCACTGCTATTGGTGGTACCGGTATTTGGGCTTAACCAGTGAGATGTGCCTGTTTCTTTCATTGTGCTGCCTGCACTTTCGCCTCCAAGAAATGTCGTTAATGTTGACCACTCGTCATCGGTAGCAACATGCCAGCCAGTAGGGGCGATGTTGCGGCTGTCGGCAACTGCATACCAATTGTACAAAGCGCCATAAGTTGCTTTATAAGTAGTAGCATCGTTGTTGTACCAGCTATAAGCACCAGTAGACAAAGCGGACCAACTTGCAGCGACAGTAATATTGGGTATCGGATCGCCGTTGCCATATCTGGTAGTTTTTAGGTTCTCCACCATCCAAACCTGTGTGCCAATGGTTACAGTGTGATATACATTACCATCAATATCGGTGACAGTAAGCTCATCCGTTCCAAAAGAAACTTCATTCCCATAAGCTGTTCCCATTCCATTTGTCGCGTAAGCCCTTATATAATAGGTCGTTCCAGGAATTAATCCGGTAATGGAACTTACAAAACTTCCTGATCCGGTTTCGTTGGAGGTTTTTGAATCGGCAATCGTTGGATTTTGGGAAGTGCTAAAACATACCCCACGTGCCGTTACCAAAGAACCCCCATCATTGGTAATCGTTCCTCCACTTGCGGCGGTTGTGGAGGTGATCGCAGAAACCGCTGTGGTGGTGAGCGTAGGCAAGGTTGCAACTGTGGTAAAGGTCAATTCGTTGCCATAAGCTGTCCCCACACTGTTTGTCGAGTATGCCCTTACATAATAGGTCGCTCCGGCTGTTAAACCTGTCAGGTTGCTTGTGAAACTTCCGATACCTGCGCCTGTCGAAGTCTTGGAATCGACAATCGTTGGATTTTGTGACGTGCTCCAGCAAATTCCCCTTACCGTTACGGCAGCACCCCCATCGCTTGTGATGTTCCCACCGCTTGTAGCTGTTGTTGAGGTGATTGCCGAGATGGCCGTTGTGGTGAGTACGGGTATTGTGCTAAGGGTTTTGGCGGTTACTTCGTTTCCATAAACCGTCCCGATGCTGTTGGTCGCAAATGCCCTGATGTAATAGGTCGTACCGGGATTTAATCCGGTAATTGTGCTTGCAAAACTTCCGGTTCCCGTACCTACTAGATTTTTTGAATTGTCGATGGTTGGATTTTGTGTAATGCCCCAGCAGATGCCACGCGCTGTAACTGCCGCACCCCCATCGCTTGTGATATTTCCGCCACTTTCGATTGCCGAGGCTGTAATCCCCGAAGGAACGGTTGTGGCAATAACGGGCAAAATGGCCAAAGTAGTGGCAGTTACTTCGTTCCCATAAGCAGTACCCTGACTATTAATGGCATACGCCCTTATATAATAGAGCTTTGCCGGTAAAAGTCCCGAAATGGTTTTGCTGAAAGTTCCGGTACCGGTGCCAATAATTGCCGTATCGTGGGCCGTGGTGGGATTGGTTGTGGTTGCCCAGCAGATGCCCCGTTTGGTAATTGGTGCGCCCCCATCGCTTGTAATATTCCCACCTAAAATTGCAGAATTGGCCAAAACTGAAGTTGCCGGCGTTGTCGCTACCGTTGCCATAAAAGTTGGCGTAATTTGTACCGTCACGCTGTTGCTCTGGTTATTGCCTGCGGTGGCTAAAATAGTATAGGTGTGCAATTTGCCGCCAGTTAGTTCGTTATCAGATAATTGTAAAATATCTTTTCCCGGGATCGACAATGCAATTTCGGCTGCATCGCCCACTTTTTTGGTGACCTTAAACCCCGAGATCATCGTTACCGGTTGGGTCCATGTCAGTTTAACTGTCGTGCCTTCCAATGCTGCCTTGAAATTGGCAGGTGTCCAAAACTCTTTGGGACAGGTGCTGTCGAACGGATTGACATGTTCATATTGCTTGCAGGAGACCAGCAAAAGAAGCAATGTAGCTATTGTTAGTATATTTTTCATCGTTCTGTGATTGAATAGATTAGGTTAAAACTGAACCGCCAAACCAACTCCCGCACCGTTTTTAATGGGTACAGGAAAAAGGTTCATTGAATGTCCGTTCGATTTGCTTTTGGCTTTCTTTTGTTTGCCCGATTTCAGGATAAACTCCAACGCCGAAAAACCAGCAATCCCAAAAGCAATCGGGGAGACCAGATTATACAAATCGACCTTTTTGATCAGGTCGGTCGCCTCGTTGCCCGCTGTTGTTTTGTACTTTTCGTAAGTCGAACCGGCCTGAAGATAGGTAAACGTACCGGCAGCCCCGGTCACCAAAGCAGAAACCAGCCAGATGGTTTTGCTTTTCTTGTATTTATAATATTCATTAGAATAGTTTGTTATATTGCCAGCAGATATTTTGCCAGCAGATGATTTGCCTCCGGTTTCAACCGGAGGAACATAAGGAATTGGAGGTATTTTGTTCAGATTTCCCTTAAAAATTGTATTCTTCCCTTCTTCAATTGTAATTGACTTATTCACAGTAATATAATCTTTCCTTTCCAACTTTACCTGGTACTCCCCGATCAGCAGGTTGTTGAATGTTTGAGGTGTTCTTTCCTTCACTACGCCGTTTAATGTAATGGTAGCACCTGATGGGTTTGACTCAACATCGAGTGAACCATAAATTGGTACTGGTTGCAGGGTGACGGTTTGATCCTCGCCTGCAACAACATCGATGTCCTTCATTTCGGGATGGTGGCTTTCATGACGCGCCTCCACCGAATGGATCCCTTTTTTCAACCGCACCTTCCCGTTTCCAGTCTGTTTTTTATCCCCGTCAACATAAAGTGAAGCACCTTCAGGCAGCTTAAAAGTGACTTCTGCAAAAGTCGGCTTTAAGGTAAAATCGACCGTAGTGGTTTGTCCTACAGAAACTTTTGCCATTTTTGTCTCAGGCTGGAACCATTCCTTTTCGATGGTGACTTTGTGTTCCCCAACCAACAGTGCCTCGCTTTTGCAAGGGGTGGTTTGGAAAATATTTTTGCCGTCGATAAAAACCGCTGCACCTTGTTCCGGCGAGGTGGTAACTTCGATAGTTCCAAAATTGGGTTTCAGCTTGACGGCTATCTCCTTTTTGGAATCTGAAATCACAACTTTGCCCGCTTCGGTAACGTACAATGGGGCTTCTACGCGATAGGTGTGGCTGCCCGGTTTCATTTTGGCCTCGTAATTCCCTTTACCGGCAAACTCATCGTCAATAAAGACACTTGCATCTGTAGGATCGGTGGTGATCACTAGGTATTGGTTGGGAATATTCTCGACAATAGTCCTTGTTACCTTGCCTGTTTTCAATATCATCTCGTAAACTGTTGCCTTCTCAATAGGAATTGGATATTCGTAATTGCGCAAATCTTCAAGTTCCGGATGAAAAATAGATAATCGCTGAGCTCCCTGCGGAACGTAAAGCCAGTAAGCCCCATTCTTATAACAAGTTGAATCAATTCCCAACATATCAGAGTCCCAGGTAAATCCAGATTGCTTGGTTATCACTTTTATGATGGCACACAATGCACCATTTCGGTCTTTCTTCGGGTTTAAGACTCTTGCATCAAGATCATTTACATTTACCTTGAACGTATCGACGATAATTTGGTTTTGAGCATTTAATACGTTGATAGATAAGTATATCATTAAGAAAGGAAGGTAGTACTTCATGTGTTTATCGGATTTTAAAATTAGCTTTCGTGAAAAACATTAACCATCTAATAATCATTTATTTAGAAAATATATCAAAAAAAACTGCCTAAGCCATAGATCTTGCCATTTGGATCCTTATCGGGTTGCCAGGTCCGCACATGGATGACAGGTTTTTCGTAATTTTTCAAATCGACCATCAAAAAAAGGTAGCCTTTATCGCCATAAGTCGAAGAGAAATAATCCTGTTTGATCTGGATGCCATAGATCTCGTCGCCCTTGCCCGATTTGACGATGTTGCAATCTTCAAAACGGATATTGATAAATTCGTTGCTCAAAAATGAGTGCCTTAGCCTTTTCACATAATCTTCTTTTGTCAACCTGTTGTATTTTATGATTTTATTGTTCAGGTATTGGTTCTCACCTGTTTTGGCGGTTTCAAGCACTTTTCCCACTATGATCAGGGCATCGTCCGCAAAAATGCTTTCGATATAGTCGAGGCGCTTTAAGGCATAAGCGGTTTTATAGTTCTCCAAAAAATCCAGAAGTACCAACTTGACCGGGATTTTCCATTCGGTATTCTCCACGATTTGTGTCAGGGCAACCTGGTTCAACCCAAAGGTAAGGTTCGACACCTTCAT
>JBAXWR010000334.1:0-7362 GCA_037128295.1 Mariniphaga sp. | reverse complement strand
AAAGCGGTCAATCTTCGTGGGGGCAGTTGCTCAAAGTCACCGGGACACCAGATGCTAAAGTTTGTTTTTCTATACTATATCAATCTACTAGGAATGAGTTTATTAAGACACAATACGTTATGTAATAACCCTGAAATGGGTTCAACATGAATAGCCCTGGGTAAGCGGTCCCGAGCAAAGGCCATGTTATTGCTCAAAAGTTATTCGGACCGTGCAACCCAGGGAAGAATGCACCCTCCCACAAACCGTCCGCGATCGAAACGCCCGGAAAAGAGGGAATAACCCTTCGGACGGGGAAACGGAAAATCGTTATAAACGATAAACCATCAACCCCTCGTTACAAACGAGGGGGATTGAGATCAACCCCTCTCCGATAAATCGGAGTCCCGACGCCTCGGGATTACAAACGCGGGGGAAAGAGGTAAGTGCTGAAAATCGTTGCAAACGACAAACCATCAACCCCTCGTTACAAACGAGGGGTATTGGGGGATTGAGTATAAAATAAGTTTATGGGTAGCACGTAAAAGGCTCATCCTGAACTTCAAAATAGGGCATATATTGGAAATCGGCGTTCCCTTCAATAGTAAAATGGAGAGGCTTGCCGCCAATTGGCTTAAGACTTTTTATCAGTTTCACTGCACTTGTTGTAAGGAAAAGGTTCTCTTTTTGGCCTTTCATGTTAACATATGCCATTAACACCGGACCATATTCCAACGCATAACGTTCATGTTTTGGGTCGAGCTCTGCTCCCTCATATTTAGTCATCCTGAAATTCATTGGAAGAGTGAAGGAAATGGCATCTCCATTTTTCCATTGCCTGTCTAATGTTACATAAGTTCCGGGATTACCTGTTACTATCTTTTTGCCATTTACCAAAACAGCCATTTTCTCCGACGCCCATGAAGGAATACGAATCCTGATCTTTGCTTGTACAGGTTCACTGGTATCTATAGTTAACTGCACTTTATTTTCATAGGGAAATCCGGTAACCATTTTCAACGACATTGTTCCACTCTGAGTCGTAAACTTTATGGTAGATGGAGCATATAAATCAACGTAAATCCCATCTTTTGCAACCGAATAAATGAATTCCGGTATCGCGCCTATCATTCTTGTCCCCTGCCCTTCACAGCACGTACTCATGCTGAATGGCTGACGGTTGTTTACATCTTTATGATCAGCCAGAACAGAGTGATAACGAATGCCTTTATCGCCTACCTGATTGGCTATTAAATTATTATAGATGGATTTCTCAATTTCGGCAACATACTTTTCCTCATCCGGGTTTAGCAAATGGAACCGCTGGTTCAGGAAAGCCCAGAAAACGCTGCCACATAACTCACCGGTTGAACGGTGTAAAAAGTACGATTTTGGAGGATACAGTTCAGTCCCCTCGCATATTGCGATTGAGCCGCCCACATGCTCCCAATTGTTGTGGTATAAATCCCATGCGCCAGATGATGCATCAAGGTACTTTTTTGCCCCGGTTGCCCGGTATAAATCCAGATAGGGTTCAATTGCCGTTAGGAGATAATTATGAGGCCTGTCGTAAGGATATAACCAGATTGCCTTCTCATCCCGATTTGCCATTTGTTCCATCCAATAGTTTTCCTGAAAATATTGCTGCACCACCTGTATGTCTTTTGGCTTTCCCACCGGGGTGAAATACATCCGGGTGCTGGGTATGATCCCCTGCGAGCCTTGCCCGGCCCTCCTGAGCATTTCAGGCAAATAGCACGACGTGTTAAACCAGTCGTAGAAACCACGAAGCAGCGGAAATGCCTTCGTGTTCCCTGCATATCCCGCTTCTATCAGTCCGTGCGTGACCCATGACCGGGTATAGGCGCCATATTCACCCGAAAAAATCTTCTTCTTCGGATAGGCCATAATGTAGCCATCCGGTTCTTTACATTCATCTATAACATCAACTATCCGATCCAACCTTTCCCTCATTCCTGGGTTATCCATCCATCGTAAGGTATTGCCTGCACCCATCAGAAAGCGACCAGCTTCTTGTCCGGGCAAATCGACAAACCAAAAATTATTCAATCTCTCCTCCAATGGTTGGAGAGGTTTTCCTGCTTTCAAATAAAAATTCCTTACCAGTTCATCGAAAGTGAAAGATTTCATCAGGTAACTGATATTGTTTTCCATGGTTTTCTTGAAAAGACCGTCACCAAGTTGCAATCCTCCAATCGGGGCTTGTGCTTGATATTCAACCGGTTTCCATTTATCCAAAGGGATAATATTGTCTGGATTGTCAGTAATGACACCCTCTCCCTGAGGGCGTGGAGGACGGGTCAACAAGGTTATTCGCGGATTTCCTGACTCTGAATCAGAAACCAGGCATCCTTCTGCGATGTCCTTGCCATCGGAAAGGACCATTATTTTCGTCATCGATAACCGCTTTTGTCTCAGACTAATTGCCGTCAATCGCACATACCTTGCTGTGACTTCTTTACCGGAAAATGTAACGACAGCATCTTTAGGGTCAATAAAATCTTCCCTGGTCTGGTTTTCGTACATGATCGGAGTTCTAAACTCAGGATCGTCCGACATTTCAATTTTAAAGCGTGCCGGGAATCCTTCAGAACTAACATAACCCCATGGAACTACCCTCGGTAAAAGCTTAATCCCATCTATTTTTTTCTTTGCTCCCAAATCTACCTGGACCCATCTGATTTCACCCTCTTTTTGTGTTGGTTTAGTTTCGTAGGCAGGCGTAAAAAACCTGGCTACCCGATCTATTCCCATGCCTGCTTCGTGGCGCTCATCTGTAGGTAAATATTTTACCTGCGACTTCACAGGAAAGAAACTCATCGACACAAGCATCAGTACAGCAATAACATACTTTTTTAAAACATAAAAACGAGAAGACAATTTGGTTTTCATAGTAGTATATTTTACAATAGTTCGGCACATTTTGAGCATCAAAAGTAAGATTAATTTATTGCAACCTCTACGGTTTGGGATTTCATTTGTTTTTTATTCCAAAGCGTTGCGAGGGACATAACGTTGCCAATCGAGATTATTTACAAAATTAAAATATTAAAACCTTGTTATAGTGTCCGGGTGACTCGAAAGCAGCCAATCTTCGTTGGGACAGTTACTCCAAGTCACCGGGACACGACATTCTTAAGTTTGTTTTTCCTTTCTTCCGAATGGCGGGTCAGGCGGTTTCCAACCGCTTTTTTTGCGCGATTGGAAATCGCACGACCCAACCGTTCAACAAGAATCTTTTTCATCATATTTATTTTAACTTTGAACCAAATAACTGTGGATAATTAACTGCCATTGGCTCCAACGCTTATACATATCGATTACATTGCCGTAAAAAACCTTCAAAAGGGTGATGTTAAGGCATTTGATGAATTGTATGGCAAATATTCGCAACGCCTGTACAACTTTTCGCTTAAATACCTCAAATCGGCAGAGGAGGCAGAAGAGGTCGTGCAGGAGGTTTTTCTGTATATCTGGGACAAGCGGGAAGGATTGAACCCCGACTACTCCTTTAACGCCTATGTATTCACGATTGCCTACAACATTATCAAGAAATACTTCAATAAAAAGTCACGGGACAACGCCTTTAAAGACGACCTGATCTATTCGCTGCTTAAACAGGAAAACAACCTTGATACCGTGATTGATTACAAATTCCTGCTCGAAAAAGTGGAAACAATTATAGAAGGTTTGCCACCCCGCCGTAAAGAGATTTTTTTGAAACGAAAGTACGATGGCTTGTCGGTCAAAGAAATTGCAGAAGTCCTTGATATTTCGCCAAATACCGTTGAAAACCAACTCGCTTCTGCCCAAAAACAAATCCTCGAAGAACTTAAAAAAGAGAAATTGGCTGGCCTGATCTTTTTTACCCTTTTTATTTCCGTCTGACCTATTTTATATCTTATTGATATATTGTATCTTACAATATAAATCGAAAAACATTTACTTTTCTTCGGATTTCGGATAGTGGATATACACTCTTAATGGACATTATAAGCAACATGGATACTAAAAAAGAAAAAATAAGCCGCTTTGCTTCAGGTAAATTTTCATTCAATGATTATCTGTCGGTCAACTCCTTTTTCCAAAAAGAGGAGCACAACAATGATCTGGAAAAAATCATGGAGGACGAGTGGGCCGCAACTCAAAACGCTGGCGATGACAAGGAACGTTTGTCAAAGATACTCAACAGGTTACACCTCCATATAAACCAAAATACTGGAAAACAGGCACATCCATTTGAATTTTATCGTTTATTCTCTAAACTTGCCGCAGTCCTGCTCATTCCTGCCTTGATTACAATCGCCGTTTTATCCTATATTGCTGTCAATCCTTCCTCCTCCGATTCCTGGGTACAAATTTATTCGCCTGTTGGGGCAAGGACAAAATTCCAGTTACCTGATGGAACTCAGGGTTGGTTGAACGGTGGCTCTTCGATTAAATATCCTGTAAGTTTTATCAATAACCGAAGCGTTGGAATCTCAGGTGAAGCCTGGTTCGATGTTGTGCACCATGGATCTGAAGAATTCAGGGTGAGCACCCCCTATTTTGACGTAATGGTTTTGGGGACTCAATTCAATGTGGTGGCTTACGACGATGAAACAACTGCAGAAGTGGTCCTTGAACGGGGAAAAGTCCTTGTGCTTGGAAAGGACAAGGAGTTGGAAATGATACCCGACCAACATGTTGTGTTCAATAAGTCAACGAAGGAATTTACCAAAACAGGAATAGACTCGAAAACTTATACAAGCTGGAAGGATGGGTGGCTGATCTTCAAGAATGTGCCAATGGCCGAAATTGCCAAACGTTTGGAGCGCAGGTACAATACAGAAATTATCCTGCATGGTGATTCGTTAAAAACCTCCATATTCAGGGCAACGTTTCAGGACGAAAGCCTCGAAGATATTTGCAGGATGCTGGCCACTGTGGCACCAGTCAGGTACAAAATGAACAAACGCGAGGTCCAACCTGACGGCACTTTTGCTAAAGGCAAAGTGGAGATGTGGTTGATTGATAATATGAACAAAAAAAAATAGATTGCCTATGATAATACCATAAATGTCAGGACAAAAAACAGGGAGGTATTCGCTGTACCACCCTGTTAGCAAGTAGAATTTAACTCAAAGAAGTAGTAAAAATCCACAAGAAAACAAAAGTATGAAAAAAAACAGAACTTATGGGCTGATGGAAAGCATTTGCCTGTTAAAAATGATCAAAATGATGCGTTTTACCGTTTTTATCCTTTTACTCTCACTCTCACAGGCATTTGCTGAAAATACCTATTCGCAGCAGACCAAACTGAGCATGGACATGAAAAATGCGAGGGTGGAAGATGTGATCGACAACATCGAAAAGAACTCCGAGTTCTTTTTTATGTACAACAAGAACATGGTTGATGTTGACCGCAAGGTTGATATCAAAGTCAAAGAAAAAAATGTAACCGAAGTGTTGGACAAGGTATTTGCGAATACCGATGTTACCTATTCTATCAAGGACCGCCAGATTTTGCTGATCAACAGCCAAATGCTAGGAGAAACCAAGGAAATGGTCAGTCAACAGCAAAAAACGATAACAGGTAAGGTGACAGATTTCTCTGGTGCTTCCCTTCCAGGTGTATCAGTAGTAGTAAAAGGGACAACAACCGGGGTTGTTACGGATATCGATGGGAAATATTCACTTTCTAAAGTTACTGATAATGCCACGTTAGTATTCTCTTTTGTGGGGATGAAATCGCAGGAAATAAAGGTAGGGAATCAAAATGCCATTAACGTTGTTTTGGCTGAAGAAACCGTTGGGATAGAGGAAGTAGTTGCTGTGGGATATGGTACGCAAAAGAAAGTAAATATGACAGGTGCAGTTTCATCTGTCAAATTCCAGGAGATGGCCTCAGGTCGTCCAATGATCAACGTATCTACAGCTTTGGCCGGAGTGAGTTCAGGGGTAACGGTCCGTCAAGGCAATGGAAAACCGGGGTCTGATACAGGGACCATCCGGATACGCGGTATTGGCACCCTCAATAACAGTGATCCGCTTATTATCATTGATGGCATGGAAGGTGCGTTGGATGCAGTCAATCCGCAGGACATCGAATCCATCTCAATTTTGAAGGATGCCGCTTCGGCTTCTATTTACGGTTCAAGGGCTGCCAACGGCGTTATCCTTGTAACCACCAAGAAGGGCGACAGCAAAAAGCTGAATGTTACTTACAATGGCATATTTTCTGTTGCTGAGCCTACTAACCTCCTGGATTTCATTTCAGATTATCCTACCTACATGCGTTTAATGAATGAAAGTGCCAGAAACATAGGTACTGCTGAGGTATTTGGATCTGCAACGATTTCAGCGTGGGATACAGCAAATAAAGATCCAAATGGGTTGAATTCCTTAGGAATACCCAATTATGTTGCTTTCCCGAATACGAATTGGAACAAGGAGATGTACAGAAAAAACCTGGTACAGGATCATACAGTGACTGTAAACGGTGCCACCCAAAATGCAAGGTTCCTGCTTTCCGCCGGATACCTTGATAACCCGGGACTCGTCGAAAATACGGGTCTGCAACGTTTCTCTCTCCGCTCGAATGTAGAAATTGATGCCAACAAATGGTTGACGGTGGGTACACGGATCTATGCCACCATGAATAATACAGATTTGGGAAACTATTCCAATGTGTTGACCTATGCGTATCAGTCAACTCCCGGTGTCTATCCGCGATACAACGGATTGTATGGTTATCCTGAAGCCCCCGAAGAGAGTGCAACCGCGAACAACCTTTATCCAATGCTTAACCAGTTAAAAGGAGAAGACAAGGTATCCAGAATGAATGCGACACTCTATTCGAAAGTTAAAATCACCAAAGATTTGACTTGGGATGTCAACTTTAATTACAACAAACGGATCGATGAATACAATAACTATAACAATCCTTTAGTTGGTAAACGGGTAAAATTCAGTACAGGTCAGATTATGAGTCCATTGACAGATCCTTCCTTGCTATCGACCTATTATAATACCTATGGAAGCAACACATACATCCTTGAAAGTCTCCTGCACTACAACAAAACAATCAATGGGAAGCATAATATTTCGGCATTGGCTGGCTATAACGAAACCTATGCCAAATCGTACAACCACAACGCCACCAAAAAGGGACTTTTTGACCAAAGTGCTTATGTGTTCGACGCGGCTACTACCATGATTTCAATCACCGGTACAGCATCTGATTGGGCTTTACGTTCCTTTTTTGGCCGACTCAACTACGATTTCAACCAACGCTATCTGTTTGAAGCGAATATGCGCTATGATGGCTCTTCGAGGTTTTCATCCGACAACAGGCACGGAACCTTTCCCTCCTTTTCTGTA
>JBAXWR010000333.1:0-7383 GCA_037128295.1 Mariniphaga sp. | reverse complement strand
GCAATTACAGCATGGATCTTATAGAAATCAAAGAAAAAAATTGTAAAAGCATCAACCGATTTGAAGGTATAGTCGCGGGCAAACAAAGTTAGTGTCAAACCATTTTGGTGGAATGACATCCAGAAGAAAATAACCACCAAAAAGACCAAAAGCAAGGCAGTAACCCGCGGACGCTCCTCCTTCGTTGAAATCTGTAGCATCCAGGTAACAAATCCGATAAAAAGCCCAAAAGCAAAAGAAAGATCTACATTCCTGTCTGTGAGGTAGTAAATAGCCGTACCAAGTGCCAAAGCTGTACCTATTGCTATTGCACCTTTTAATGTGCCACCTGTATTAACTTGAACACCAGTAGGTTTAGCAGTTTTTTCCTTATTAGGGAGTAAATTATTAAATACGATATATACAATTAAGGATACAACCAATGCTCCTGCGGCAATCCCGAAAGCATAGTTGTAACCACGGGAAAATACATCAATGTAATTTTGGGTAAAAGCAGCCAGATCGGTAACAGGTCCTGTCAGGCTTGCTTTATTGGCAAGGACTTGTAACTCATTGGTATCTTTAAGTGTGCCATTAATGTATTGGTGACAAAGAGAAGGAAGGCTGCCGTCGTGGATAAAACCATTCACTTTAAGCCACCAGTTACGGATTCCGGTAGCGGCAAAGGGAGCATAAAAGGCACCAACATTGATCCCCATATAAAAAATCATAAAAGCAGAATCGCGGAACTTTGCATATTTTGGGTCGTCATATAGTTGTCCGACAACGGCTTGCAGGTTCCCCTTAAACAAACCATTTCCCAGTGCAATGATAAACAAACCTGAAATAGTGATCGAAAGAGATAAACCCGGCACAGAAAGTAGCAGGTAACCGGCAAACATGATGATCTGACCAAATAAAATCACGGTCTTGTATTTTTTTGTATAGTCGGCGAGCATACCGCCAATCAGGGCCATGGCATAGATGGCAAAGTAAAACCAACTATAAATGCTTCCAGCTTTCTCTGCCGAAAGTCCATATTTGGCCTGGAGAAAAAGGACAAGTATGGCCATCATGGTATAAAAGCCAAACCGTTCACCCATATTTGCAAAAAAAGCGACTATAAGCCCTTTGGGATGTTCTTTAAGCATAAAAAATACTGTTAAATGTGACGAATAAAAGTTTAATTGCAGCAAATATAAACAAGATTTGCTCAAAGCCAATTTCTTTGTAAATTTGAAGTTGAAAAAAACAGTTTGAATGAAAATATTTACCACGTCACAAATTGCCGATCTCGATCAATATACAGTTTTAACTGAACCTATCAATTCAATCGACCTGATGGAAAGGGCATCCAACCAATTTGCCGAAAGATTTATCTCGGTATTTTACGACATTAAACGGATAGCCGTTTTTGCAGGACCAGGCAACAATGGCGGTGATGCGCTCGCCATTTCTAGAATGTTGATTTCAGATCACTATAAGGCAGATGTTTTCATTCCGGATTTTGGGAAAACCCCAACAGAAGGTTACTTGCTCAATTTCAATAGATTACGGGATATAGCAGGCGAATCAGTGATTAAAAATGTCAAATATGACACACTTCCGGATTTATCTGAATATCAATTAATTGTGGATGGACTTTATGGCTCTGGACTGACCCGTCCTTTGTCTGGTTTTGCTGTCGACGTTGTCAGGCACCTCAATCAATCGGGTATCCCCATTATTTCAATAGATATCCCTTCAGGATTAATGGGTGAAGACAATACCAACAATGACCGGTCAGCGATCATCAGGGCAACTACCACCTATACTTTTCAATTCCCGAAATTATGCTTCTTCTTTAAGGAAAATGTAGAATTTGCAGGGAAATGGGAGATATTGCCGATAGGGCTACATCCGGTAGGGATTGAGCAAAAATCGACCTATTGGTATTATTCGGATGCCAAAACGGTTGCCGGTATTTTAAAGCCACGGGGAACATTCTCACACAAAGGAACTTATGGACATGCTCTGCTGGTAGCTGGAAGTTATGGAAAGATGGGAGCTGCTGTACTGGCAGCAAAAAGCTGCCTGCGGTCGGGTGTCGGGCTTTTGACAGTGCACCTTCCCCAATCAGGCAATCAGATCATGCAGACAGTTGTACCGGAAGCCATGGTAAGCATTGACCAATCAGATTATTTGGTCTCCGATATCACTTTGAAAGTTACTTATAAAGCAATTGGAATTGGTCCCGGTTTGGGAAAGGCTCCAGGCACAGTTCATGCTTTACGCAATTTGTTGGAAGTTTATAAATCGCCCATGGTCATTGATGCAGATGCACTGAACATCATTTCGTCAAATCCGGAGATGCTGGGTTTAATTCCAGAAAATTCAATTTTCACCCCTCACCCGATTGAATTTGACCGCTTTGCCGGAGTTTCAGGATCTGGTTTTGAACGGTTGCAAAATGCACTGGAATTTGCCAAAAGACACCATGTTGTTCTTATCCTAAAAGGTGCCTACACTGCTATTGCCCTCCCCGATGGTAATTGTTGGTTTAACAGTACAGGAAACCCTGGCATGGCAACGGGTGGGAGCGGTGATGTACTTACCGGTATTTTGACTGGGTTGCTTGCTCAGGGTTATACCCCTTATGAGACGGCAATACTTGGAGTTTACCTGCATGGGCTAGCAGGAGATTTTGCAGTTCAAAGTTCTTCTATGGAATCAATATTAGCCAGCGACCTGGCTGAGAATTTGGGAAAAGCTTTTACCTGTTTAAAAAATGATCCCGGTTTTGGGAAACCCGAAAAAAAGGTTCAATTTTGAGGCGCAAAACAGAGGGATTATTTATTCCTACATTTAAATAATTCATAATTAATAACTTATTGCTATGATGAAATCTAATTTATTTTTATTTATCACTTTTCTACTGTTTATCGGTGATCTTTCTGCTCAAAAGAAAGACGACAAGAAGAAATCGGCCACTGAATTAAGCGTTTTGAACGGGGGTGTTGTCTATTCCCTTCCACGGACAGGTATCCGGGTAATGGTTGAGGTCTCGCAGGAAAAATTCTTTCATGGACCCTATTCCGAATTTGCATCCAAATATCTCGGCATTAAAAGTGCTGCCGCCTCCGATGTTGAAATTTGGAAGATTACCGATTTGAAAATGGAAACTTTTGGAGAACCAGACCCAACCGAGGTACATAAAGCGAAAGGGGCCGTGGCCTCGATGCTCTCACTTAACGATCAGGGCGTACTCCTTGGAGTTAATTGTGAGGTAAAAAATGAGTCACCCAAAACCTTTACCTCCGATTTCACTCCAGCAATGGAAGTGCCACGTGAAATATGGCCCGATTTGTCGATGCAGTCTTTTACCGTTGGGAAAGACAGTACCAAGCAAACCAATAACAAACTTAAACCCTTTGAGGAAAAAGCTGCAGAGGCAGCTCATGATATTGTAAAGTTACGAAAGCGTAAGGCTCTGGTTTTAGCTGCCAATTACGATAAGCTTCCACCTGATGGGAAAGCATACCAGGTGATGGTCGATGAGTTGGGTAAGACAATTGGCGATTACGAAAGCCTCTTTATTGGAAAGTCAATTAAATCAAGCCATAAATATATATTTGAAATAGTTCCGGATGCTAAAGGAAGCAGGGCGTTGGTTGCGTTCAGGTTTTCGCCTACATTGGGTGTTTTACCTGAAAGTAATGTATCCGCAAAGCCCATTATGCTCGAATTGGAACCCAATCTTGACCTTGCCCGCAACATCGATCAGAAAGCAGCTCCGGCAGCAGGTGAAACATCAACCAATGGGTTGGTTTACAGAAGTCCCGGCATTGTTGTTGCCAGATTGTTAAATGGAGGTGATGTCCTTGCCCAGTCTAGAATTTCAATGGCTCAATATGGAGTTGTCACACCAATTCCGGACGGACTTGTAAATGGAGAATATTCAATTGAAATCCATCAGGTAACGGGAGCGATTAAACGGATTGGGTATTAGTCGTGCATGGGGTATTGATCTGTTGAAACAGGAGGAGGAAGGCCGGATACCGGAAAAGGTGGTCCGAGTGGGCGATTGGTATTGTCGAAATTCGTATTTAGTAATGATTTTTGGCTAATGTTATTTTACACCTTTTTACTTATATTGCGGCCCTCAAAATCATTTAAAAATACTTTAATAATAATTTTATGACTCAAGTGAACACGAAAACCTTGCGGGACTCAACTGCAATGCGTTGGTTTGTACTTATTTTAATATCAGGACTTACCTTTTCAACCTATTGGTTTCAGGACTTTATGTCGGGACTAAAAGGGATTATGGAGTCTGAAATGGGTTTTTCGAGTGAGGAGTTTGGCCGGATTATCGGTCTGACAACCATTGCAAATATGTTTGGGATGATCCTCGTTGGTGGGATGATCCTCGACAAATGGGGAATCAGGTTGACGGGTTATGCCTTCGGTATTTTGGCAACCATCGGTGCCGGAACGACAGCACTTGCTGCGGCAGGTTTTTTTGGTCCCGACAAGGGTACGATTCTTACAATGATGATTATAGGGAGGATCATGTTTGGATCGGGTCTTGAAATTTTATGTGTTCTTGCGACCCGAACAATTGTCAAGTGGTTCAAAGGTTATGAAATGGCGCTTGCCATGGCAATCAATATAGGATTTGGGAGGTTGGGAACTGCCCTTGGAATGGCTTCATCGCTTGACATTGGGGGTGGTCATTTTTCTCCGGCTGTCACCTTTGCAGCTACCCTGATCGCCCTTTCGTTCATTATGTTCCTGATTTACTCTGTTTTTGACGTTAAAATCGACCGTCAGCACAAAAACGCTCTTGATCCGAATCTTGAAGTCGTTCCTGATGAAGAATTCCGTTTTTCTGATTTTATCAAACTGATATTTGATAAGTCGTTTATTTACATTACATTACTTTGTGTTACATTTTATGCTGCGGTTTTCCCGTTTATTCAGTACGCACCCGATATGTTGATCAACAAATTTGGGTTTACATCTAAACTTCCTGCCGAAGGATCAGTCATGATTTTTGGAAGCGAAGCGATGGGAATTGTTGCAGTTTACCTGGTCTTGTTTGTCTTTGCCCTCGCCTTTTCGATTGTCCCTTCAAGGATCAGCAATTTGAATTACAGAAGGATTTTCACTTTTACACTTGTTGCCGTTTTCGGAATTATCGTTTTCAATTTCTGGAATATCCTGCAGGTGTGGCTTCACAATGGATCGAAGACTGCATCACTGATTCCACTGGGAACGATTATCTTCACCCCTATTTTTGGAAATTTTGTTGACCGCAAAGGGAAAGCAGCTTCGTTGATGATGCTTGGTTCCTGCTTATTGATTTTTGCGCATTTATCGCTCTCCCTATCGAATAGTGTTACACTCGGTTATGCAGCCCTTGTGAGTTTGGGTATTGCCTTTGCACTAGTTCCTGCTGCCATGTGGCCATCGGTCGCCAAAATTGTCCCTGAAAACCGTTTGGGCACTGCGTATGCCACGATGTTCACTGTTCAGAATTGGGGCCTTGGCGCGTTTTTCTGGGGAATCGGTGCGGTGCTCGATCTTGTGAACCACGATAACCTGACAGCCATTCGCGAAGGCAAGATGACCTACGATTATACCATCCCAATTATGATGCTCGTAGTTTGTGGAATTATTTCGATCTTCCTGGCAGCCTTACTTAAGAAAGCTGACAGAAGACAGGGTTACGGTTTGGAGTTTCCATCGAGCGCGAAGCACTGAGAGGCATGAGGCGCGGAGCATGGGGCGCGGAGCTTGGGGCAGGGAGCATTCAGCATGGGGCATGGAGACAGAAAAACGAAAAAGGGAAACCGGGGAATAAAAACAAGGTTTGGAACCAGCAACAAGCTTATTAGCACATGCAGCTAAGCCAGTCGCCAGTTGCCAGTCGCCAGTTGCCAGTTGCCAGCCGCCAGTCGCCAGCCATTCAATATATTTGAGTCATATTTACCTATTAATCAATAATTTAATTAGAACGCATATGTCACAGGAAATTATTCATCTCGAACCCAAAGCTGTTTGGGAAAACTTTTATAAGCTGACACAGGTTCCTCGTCCTTCCAAGAAAGAGGAGAAGATCCAGAAATTTATGGTGGATTTTGGTAAGAGCTTAGGGCTCGAAACCATCAAAGACGGTGTTGGAAATGTGATTATCAGTAAACCGGCTACCCCTGGTATGGAAAACAGGAAAGGGATTATCCTTCAGGGACATTTGGATATGGTTCCTCAAAAAAACAATGGTACTACCCATAATTTTGAGACTGATCCGATCGATGCATGGGTCGATGGCGACTGGGTTCGTGCGCGTGGAACAACACTGGGTGCCGATAATGGAATTGGGGTTGCCTCTGCGATGGCTGTACTTGCAGCAAAGAACCTGGCACACGGACCGATTGAGGCACTTTTCACCTGCGACGAAGAGACCGGAATGACTGGTGCTCAGGGATTGCAGCCCAATGTTCTGAAAGGGGATATTCTACTCAATATGGATTCTGAAGAAGAAGGTGAACTTTATGTAGGTTGCGCTGGCGGGATCAATGCCGACATCGAATTTGAATACGACGAAGTAATTGTCCCAGAGGATGTTGCATCTTATAAATTGATTGTCAGTGGATTAAAGGGCGGGCATTCTGGACTCGATATTAACATCGGACGCGGTAATGCCATTAAATTGCTTAACCGCTTCCTGAAATATGCATCTCATGAATTGGATGTCCGGCTTGCTGAAATCAATGGTGGCGGGATGAGGAATGCCATTCCGCGCGAAGCGTATGCTGTTGTTTTGGTTCCTGATGAAAACATTGATCCTTTTAAAAAAGCGGTAAGTAAATACGAATCTATCTATAAAAATGAATTAGGTTCTGTAGAACCTACCCTAAGTTTCACGGTTAACGAAACCGATTTACCAAAATCTGTCATCGAAGAGCGTGTTCAGGACGATCTGATCGATTCACTTTACGGTTGTCCGAACGGTGTGATCAGGATGGTTGTCGGTATGGATGGATTGGTCGAAACATCCACAAACCTTTCGACTGTAAAATCTCAAAAAGGGGTCGTATTTGTCAAATGTTTGTTGCGTAGTTCTGTGGATTCTGCCAAAGACGATCTTGTTGAACAGGTTGACAGTGTATTCTCTTTGGGTGGTGCCATGGTTTCGTTCGATGGAGGATATCCGGGATGGAAACCCAATATGGATTCTGAGATTTTAAAACAAATGCAGACGATCTATAATGACAAATTCGGCAAAGTACCTCAAACATTGGGAATTCATGCCGGATTGGAATGTGGTATTTTAGGAGCTGTTTATCCCAATTGGGATATGATCTCATTTGGTCCTACAATGCGCTCTCCCCATTCTCCTGACGAACGGGTCAATGTGCC
>JBAXWR010000332.1:0-7468 GCA_037128295.1 Mariniphaga sp. | reverse complement strand
TTTACAATCGGGCGAGAATGGGTCTCCTGCTTTTGCCGACCGGATCGAAAATTTGATCAGACAAATTAAGCAATTGAGTAATAATCGTTTGGGAATCACCTTGTCGGTTGGGGAGCAATCCGAAAATGTCTATCGCCGTTGGTTTAGTGCCGGGGCCCACCGTTACCTCTTGCGGATAGAAACTTCAAATCCGTTGCTTTATAAAAAAATACATCCCGACAATCAGCTTCATAATTTTGAGAACCGTATGAACTGCCTGCATCTTCTACGGGAGGTTGGTTATCAGGTAGGTACAGGCGTGATGATCGGTTTGCCTTTTCAAACTTCGGCAGATTTAGCAAATGATTTGCTTTTCTTTCAAAAATTCGGGATCGATATGGTGGGAATGGGTCCTTACATTGAACACTCCCAAACACCTCTCTTTAAATTCAGAAATCAGTTACTACCTTTGAAAGGGAGGTTTGAACTTTCACTAAAAATGATTGCAGTTCTCCGTATCCTGATGAAAGACATCAATATAGCTGCAGCCACCGCGTTACAAGCCATCGACCCGCTTGGACGCGAGAAAGGGATCAAAGTTGGGGCGAATATCATCATGCCAAACATTACCCCAGGTTTTTACCGCAACGATTACAGTTTGTACGAAAACAAGCCTTGTGTTGACGCAGAACCTGCCCAATGTGTGGGTTGCCTCGATGCCCGCATTGCCCTTGCAGATGGGGAAATTGGTTATGGGGAATGGGGGGACTCGTTGCATTTTAAAAGGAGAAATGAATAAAACATTTACCCAAAAATCTCCCTTAACTCCTTGTTGCTGAACTTACCAATCCAATTTTCCCCTGTGGCCACTGTCATATCGGCAAGGTGTTTTTTCTTTTGGATCATATCGTCGATCTTTTCCTCAAAAGTATTTTTGGTGATAAACCGGTGGACCTGTACATTCTTCTTCTGTCCGATCCGGTAGGCACGGTCGGTGGCCTGTGCTTCGACTGCTGGGTTCCACCATAGATCGTAGTGGATGACCTGTGTCGCCGCTGTGAGGTTCAATCCGGTACCGGCAGCTTTTAGGGATAGAAGGAAAATCTTGTCGGCGCGGTTATTTTGAAACCTGTCAACCATCTCCTGACGCTGTTTGATGTTGCAGCCCCCGTGCAAAAACATGACTTCTTCGCTAAACCGCTCATTGATAAACTGTTGCAACAAGTCGCCCATTTCGCGGAACTGTGTGAATATCAATACTTTCTCGCCACTGTCGATGATCGTTTCGAGCATATCAAGCAAAAGAAGGGTTTTGCCGGAGAGGGTAGCATCTATCTTACCATTTTTCAGAAATTGGGTCGGATGATTGCAGATCTGTTTTAGCGCAAGGATCATCTGCAGGACAAGCCCCTGCCTTTTAAACAGTGATTGGTGATCGGTATCGCTGATCCCTTCTATCTCGTTCATCGCGATTTGCAATGTTTTTTCATAGAGTGCAGCCTGTGGTTTTGTCAAAGTGCCATATTGGTTCTGTTCAATCTTATCGGGCAGATCGGAGATAATGGTTTTGTCGGACTTTAAACGGCGCATCAGAAATGGAGCAGTCACTTTCCGAAATCGTTTTATAACATGTTCATCGTTAAATAGTTGTATCGGAGAGGCAAAATTTTCCTTAAATGACTTTTCGTTTCCCAGATAACCTTTGTTGGTAAAGTCCATAATCGACCAAAATTCCGAAAGGCGGTTTTCAACAGGAGTACCGCTCATGGCAATTCGTATGTTGGAAGTCAGTCCTTTTACCATTTTGGTTTGTGCTGTATCGTTGTTTTTGATGTTTTGGGCTTCGTCGATCACAAGGACCTGCCATTTTTTCTTTTTTAGAATGTCGCCGTCACTTCTAACAACACCATAGGTGCTTAGCATCACGTCTTCGCTAAATTCTTTTAAATCGCGGGTCGTACCATGATAAATGTGGGAAGTGAGGGAAGGGGCAAATTTTTCGATTTCAGCCTGCCAGTTGTTCAACAATCCGGTAGGAACTACAATAAGCGCTTTTTGTTTGGAATTGATCGCCCCCTCTTCTTTCATCTTTTGTAGGATGGCAATGACCTGAACTGTTTTCCCAAGTCCCATATCGTCGGCAAGGATACTCCCGAACCCGATTTTCATGTTCCGGTACATCCACGAAAAGCCACGGTGCTGATATGGGCGCAGTTTGGCTTTTAACCCTTTCGGAAGCGGTATGTCCTGATCGGAGGTCAGATCCTTGATCATCTTTTTTACTTCATCCGAAAGCGTGACAGGGGAACCCTCGTATTCTTCCATCAGTGCTGTTTGGAGCAACTGATAGGATGACATGGGCTTGGTATTTGTGAAGTGTTTGTGCAATTTTTCAAGGTCACTTTCGTCAACATAAATATAGCTCTCCTTAAACTTCATCAACCCTGTTGCATTGCGGATCAGCTTGTTGTATTCATCTATTGTCATTACCTGCTCACCGATTGCGATTTGCCAGTCGAAAGTCAACAGATCGTCCAATCTGATGAAACTCCCTTCTGGGGTCGATTTCTTCTTAAGTTTAAT
The DNA here is from genome assembly GCA_037128295.1 of Mariniphaga sp. Taxonomy (GTDB): domain Bacteria; phylum Bacteroidota; class Bacteroidia; order Bacteroidales; family Prolixibacteraceae; genus JAAFHB01. Next base: position 4,906 of record JBAXWR010000332.1, on the reverse strand, counting down.
CGAAGCCTTGGGTCGCAACAGTTCCTGTAAAGATTTGGGCAGGAAGGTCTTAATATCGAGCAACCGGATGGCAGGGAGTATGTTCATTAAGAATGGGGCGAATTCCTTAAAATCGAACAATATTGGTTTTTGGGCCTGAAGATTTATGTGTTCGTCGAGACCTTTGATAAATGGAGAAAGTAACGAAAGCGACTGAAGCACTTTAAAACGGTACTTTTCGTGCTGATTCTTAACAAGCAAGTCATTCAGCGAAATTGGCAATTGATCCGGATTGGCTGTATCTTCTATGCTGATGCTGACTTCAAAGGTATTGTCGTCTTGTTCGGTCACTGTAATCACCGGTTTGTAGTTTTCCGAAGTCAGGAAAAATCGGTCAAGCCAAACCTTAATACCTCCGCTAAGTGCGTTTTCGCCAACACCTGTGAAGGCATAGGGACGGTTCCTAAAGAATAGTGTCGATATTTCATCATAAGATGCATTCGAAGGAAAACGGGACAATAGCAGTGTCAGGAATAAGGATAATGCAGTAATGGCCTGATCATTAACTTCCAACAAAGTCTCTTTATTCCTCAGTGTTTGCTGCGAAAACACAAGGTTAGGTGGAAGGACTGATTTAAGTTTGTTGAAAAGAATTCTGATGTGGTTGTCAATCAGGGCCGGAAGCCAACGGATATAGAATTTCTTGTTTTCGAGCTGTACAATTTGCGGTACGATTGCACTATTGGCCAAAAGGTGGATGGCTGCAAACAATGTTTTGTGCAATGCTGCCACAGATGGTTGATAATCATTGAGGTGATCAGGATTTAGTTTCCATAACTGGAGCAGGAATTGTTCATTTTTAAATGCTTTGTTTTGTTCGTTAACGATTTCCCAATCGCCGTTAAAGTTGGCCATTAGCTTAACATCGGTACGGTGGCTTAAAGGTGCAACAATTTTCTGTTCAGGAAAATAGTCCTCAAGTTTCAGATTCTTCTTAAAAATCCGACCAGCCTCTTTGGAAATCTTCTGAATTGCTGAACTATACAAAATACGGAAATTCCCTTGGTTATAAAAAGGTGGTTGATCCGGAAGTATTTGTATCAAAGGCTCATAGATTGGTTGCAACTGTGAAAAGTCGATGCGTTGATAAGCATTGTTAGGAATAAACTCCATTTGTTCCTTTTTGTTCCCACCTTTGAGCAAATCAGCTAACAATGGTATTTCCGTTTTCTTTTGTGCTTCGATGAATATGCCCCTTTTGCTTAACTCTTCGATCAGATTGACATTGTGGATCTGAAAAACCAGAAACGGGTTGTTGTCGATCTCCTGGCTCACCATATAAATCACTGCGGCCAGGTGTTTGCACGGAACAGCCCAGTCGGGACACGAACATTGCATTTTAAAATCGGTCCATTGTTTTGGGAAAACCTTCAATCCCAATGTTTCGGCAATTTCCAGTATTTTAGGATCCAATTCACGATTGAGCAATTTGGAGATCAGGAACGGATTTTTAACAACTTCCGCCATTAAATGATTTATCTTTTCGGTGAAAAATGGAGGTACTATAATGTTGACCTTGTATGGTTTAGGTCGGCTTCCTGAGACTTTTGCAGCAATCTGGTTCTCCTTTATTTTCACTTCCTCGACACGGCCAGCCCTTGCGTAGGAAGCGCCTCGTGGCAAACGGTTATCGTAGTCGATATGATCAAGGGACTTTAGCCAATGTTCGCCCCACCAAGTGTTTCCAAACTGTTTTGCCATCGGATAATATTATCAGCAGTTATTTTATAAATAAGTTTCAAAATTAAGATTTTAGGCATTTGTAAAACATATTTATTGTTTAAAAAGCATTATATTTGTCGTTAATCACTTCCGAATCTTTATTCTTTTAATTTTTATTAAAAATCATTTTTATGGAAAATCTAGTGCCAATTGTAATTGCTGCCGTAATCCTGTTTTTGTTTTCGGGAATACGTATTGTCAGGCCCACCAACCGTGCCTTGGTCGAGCGCCTTGGAAAGTACAGTCATTTTGCGACTCCTGGATTTAACTGGATCATACCTGTGATCGACAAAATGTACAAGATCAATATTACTGAGAAGATGATCAATGCTGAGCCTCAGGAGATTATTACGAATGACAATTTGAATGCGAGGGTCGATGCCCAGGTTTATTTCAAGATCAAATCGGACGAAGATAGTGTGAAAAATTCCCAGTACAACGTTAATAGTATTGAATATCAGATTGTTAATCTTGCAAGGACAACTCTTCGTAATATTATTGGTACAATGACCCTTAAATCGGCGAACAGCGAAAGGGGCAAGATCAACAAGGAACTTCATTCTACTTTACTGGAGGAGACCCTGAATTGGGGGATCGAGATTGTTCGTACAGAGTTGAAAGAGATCGATCCGCCAAAGGATGTCCAGGAAACGATGAACAAGATCGTGAAGGCTGAAAATGAAAAGATTGCAGCGATAGACTTTGCTACTGCCACCGAAACAAGGGCCGATGGAGAGAAAAGGGCTGAAATTCGTCGCGCAGAAGGGATCAAGCAAGCTGCGATTTTGCGTGCAGAAGGTGAGGCACAGGCAATCCAACTTGTCAACGAAGCCGCTGAGAAATATTTTGTGGGCAATGCTCAGATGTTGAGAAGGATACAAGCTATGGAAACTTCCCTCAAAGACAATTCAAAAATTGTAGTTCCTATGGGTTCGGATCTTGTAAATGTAATGGGTGAGATGGGTGGCCTTATTCCGTTAAAAGGGAAAACTGGAAAAGACGTTCCTCCAGCAGAAGCCTATAAACAATAATTAAAACTCAAAATTATGGAATTACTTTTACCGATTGGTATTGCACTTGTTGTTGTTTTCCTTCTCGGAATACGGATTGTCCGGCCTACCCAACGTGCATTGGTCGAGAGGTTTGGAAAGTATCACCACTTTGCCGAGCCAGGTTTTAACTGGATTATCCCGGTGATCGATAACATGTATATGATCAATATCACCGAAAAAATGATCAATGCCGAGTCGCAGGAGATCATCACCAACGATAACCTGAATGCCAGCGTTGACGCACAGGTTTATTTCAAGATCAAAGATGACGAGGAGAGTGTGAAGAATTCTCAATACAATGTGAATAGCATTGAAATACAGATAGTTAGCTTAGCACGTACAACTCTTCGTAATATTATTGGAACCATGACCCTTAAATCAGCCAACAGCGAAAGGGGAAAGATCAACCGTGAACTTCACAATACTTTGCTTGGCGAGACCATGAATTGGGGAATCCAGATTGTCCGTACGGAATTGAAAGAGATCGATCCACCACGGGACGTCCAGGAAACGATGAACAAGATTGTGAAAGCCGAGAACGAGAAGATCGCTGCTATCGACTATGCGACAGCTACTGAAACAAGGGCTGATGGTGAAAAGAGGGCTGAAATCCGTAAGGCTGAAGGGATCAAACAAGCTGCTATTCTCCGTGCCGAGGGTGAAGCCCAGGCCATTCAGCTTGTGAACGAAGCTGCTGAAGAATTTTTTGTCGGAAATGCCCAGATGCTGCGTCGTATTCAGGCTATGGAAACCTCATTGAAAGACAATTCGAAAATTGTGGTCCCGATGGGATCTGATTTGGTGAATGTGATGGGTGAAATGGGGGGGATTATACATCCAAAAGGAAAATAAGTAGCGATTTACTATTATTAAAACCCCGGCGGGTCAAAAAAGACACCGCCGGGTTTGATTAGTTGCTAAAACCCATCGGTGTACGAAGTACCTGACGGTGTTTTAATAAAGATAGGATAATCTACTTTAAAACACCGGCGGGACGAAAAAGACACCACCGGGTTTTATCGACTGCCATCAACCCGTCGGTGAACAGAGTTCCTGACGATGTTAATTGAATAAATTTAAAATAACCTAAAAGATTAAAGTGATGAAACACCCCAAACCATTGGAATACAACAAGTATTATCATATTTTTAACAAAGGAATTAATGGGGAGACTATTTTCAGGGAAAAGACCAACTACGAACATTTTTTGAACCTGTATCACGAACACATTACTCCTGTTGCCGAAACCTTTGCATGGGTGCTATTGGGAAATCATTTCCATTTTTTAGTCCGTATCTTCTCGCGCGACGAAATAGATTTTATGAAGCCAAAAGAAGGGAAGGAAAATATCGTTTATCCTCAGAAGAAAAAATATAATCCCACACAACAGTTTGGAAATCTGTTCAATGCATATGCCAAAGCTTTTAACGTAAAATACAAACGAACCGGAAGTTTATTCCAATCGCCATTCAAAAGGTTATCAGTGGAATGTGAACGGCATTTTAAAAATATGGTATTCTATATCCACAACAACCCTGTCCACCATGGTTTTTGTAAAGAGATGATCGACTATCCATGGTCGTCATATATGAGTGTAATATCAATAAAACCAACTAAACTGCAACGTGACAAAGTAATTGGTTGGTTCAACTCGAAATCGGAATTTATTGAATATCACCATCAAAACCATGAAGATAAATCAATTGAAGGTTTGATTATTGAATAATTTGGTTCAGATAATTATTTTCCCTTTTTCCAAAAACCCCTGCGGGTCAAAAAAGACACCGCCGGGTTTGATCACTTGCTAAAACCCGTCGGTGTACGAAGTACTTGACGGTGTTTTAATAAAGAAAGGATAATCTACTTTAAGACACCGGCGGGTCGAAAAGACACCGCGGGGTTTTATCGACTGCGATCAACCCGTCGATGTACGAAGTACCTGACGATGTTTTAATAAGGATAGGATAATCTACTTTAAGACACCGGCGGGTCGAAAAGACCCCGCCGGGTTTGATCAGTTGCTAAAACCCGTCGGTGCACGAAGTACCTGACGATGTTTTAATAAGGATAGGATAATCTACTTTAAAACACCG
>JBAXWR010000331.1:0-7484 GCA_037128295.1 Mariniphaga sp. | reverse complement strand
TGGTAATGCTCCCAATGTTTTCAAAATTACTTCATTGCATGATCCGGTACCCCCATTATTTTTAACACAATCCTTCACTCTTTCCCCACACCCTGCTCTACCCATGGTAATCGAACTCGTAAAAGTTCCAGGTCCTGTACCATCTGTGGTTTTGGGATTGGATATTGTTGGGTTTGGAGTCGTACTCCAGCAAACGCCACGCGCTGTAACTGCTGAAATACCTTCGTAGGTAATGTTCCCGCCACTTGTAGCCATTGTTGATGTAACTGCTGATAAGGCTGTTGTGGTAAGGGTAGGCAATGCTGCCAATGCGGTCGCTGTAACTTCGTTGCCATAAGCAGTACCCACACTGTTAGTCGCATAAGCCCTGAAATAATAAAGCGTGGAGGGCAATAAACCTGGGATTGTGTTGCTAAAACTCCCGTTTCCGGTTCCAATTGCCAACTTATTTGCCGCAGTTGTAGGATTTGCCGTGGTCGCCCAGCAAATCCCCCGTTCGGTGATGGCTGCACCACCATCCGTGGTGATCGTACCACCCAGAATTGCGGAATTGGCTGTTATGGAATTTGCAGAAGCGGTTGTAACCGTTGCCAAAAAGGTTGGGGTAATCTGTGCTGTCACTACATTGCTTTGGTTGTTCCCGGCATAGGCTACTAAAGTGTAAACATGTACTTTGCCGCCTGTGAGGGATGCATCTGTCAATTGGTTGGCATCTTTCGATTGGTTGGTGAGGGCACTTTCGGTACCGGTATCCACTTTCTTTGTCAGTTTAAACCCGGAAATCCGGTTTTCGGTTTGGTTCCAGGTCAATTTGACCGTGATTCCTTCCAAAGTGGCCTTGAAATCGGTGGGGGTCCAAAGCTCCTTGGGACACTGCGAATCGAACGGATTGTTGTGGTCCTGTTTCACGCACGAAGCGGTCAACAATAATAAGATCAGGATGGAGAATATTTTTGTGTTCATGTTGTTGTAATTTAGGGGTTTGGGTTAAAAGTTATACGTTAGTCCAAGGCCACCGCCATTCCTGAGCGGAACCGGATAAAAACTGACCGGCAACTTCCTCGCTTTGGCCTGTTTGCCGGAAGTAAGGATAAATTCGATGGTACAGAATCCCGCAACACCCAAAGCAATTGGGGAAATCATATTGTAGAGTTCCATCTTTTTATAAACATCTTCGGCATCGGTAGTGGCGGTCTTGTAGTTGTCGCTTGCCGATTTTGCCTGAAGATACGAAACTGTCCCTGCCGCGCCTGTCACCAATGCCGAAACCAACCAAAGGCTTTTCCTTTTCTTGTATTTGTAATATTCAGTAGAATAGGATTTTGCAATTTCTTTCGGGGCTTTGTCGATCACCTTGGGTTGATCGGAATCTGCTATTTTATCCCTTTCAATTTTGGGTGCTGCCGTTGAAGGAAGGGTCTCTTTCAGCATGGTTATTTTCCCCTCTTCGATGGTGATCTGTCTGCTCACAGTACTATAACCTTGCTTGCTAAGTTGAACCTTGTACTCGCCAATCAGCAGGTTGTTGATCGTATTGGGGGTTGTAACCTGCTCCTTCCCTTCCAAAGTAATGGTTGCTCCCGGAGGCGTGGTGATCACATCCAATGCACCAAAAATGGGAGATGGTTGCAGATCAATCGATTGCTTTTGGCCAGCCGTAACATCAATATCCTGTTTGGCCGATCGGTATTTTTCGCGGCGCACCTCTATCGAATAGACCCCTGCGTTCAAACGCCCTTTCCAGGTACCTGTTGATTTCAGTACGTTGTCGAGATAGATTGTGGCGTTCTCCGGAATCGTAATTGTGATTTCGCCAAAAGTCGGGACCAAAACAACATTTACCGGAACAGTTTGGCCGTCCACTATCGTAATTTTCTGGTTCACAGGTTCATACATATCCTTGATGACCTGTACCCAATGGTCACCGCTGGCCAGAGCCTCATTTTTTAACGGAGTATTTTTGTCAACAGGCTTCCCATCTATCGAAATCCGGGCATCCTCTTCCGGCGAGCTGTTCACCGTAACAAATCCGAACGCCGGTTTCAGCTTCACTGTCAACTCTTTCCGGGTATCGGTAAGATCGAATTTACCTGCCTCGGAGTGGTACAACGGGGCTTCCACGCGGTAGGTATAGCTTCCCGGCTTGATCCTCGCCTGGTAGGTTCCATTGGAGGCAAACTTGTCGTTGAGATAGACCATCGCCCCGGCAGGTTCGGTGTTGATCAACAACCATTGGCCCGTAACAATCGGCTCAACACTGGTGACAACTTTACCGGTAGTGAGGACCATTTCATAAACTGTGGCCCTTTCGATGGGAACCGGGTATTGATATTCGCGCAAAACGCCCAATTGCGGATGCTTGATCGTGAGTCGTTTGGCACCCCATGGCAAATAAATCCAGTATTCCCCAACTTTGGGTTCTGCCGAAATGATGCCCAATCCGTCAGAGTCCCATGTAAAACCGGTTTGGGTTGTAACTACTTTAATGATAGCGCAAATATCGCCGTTCTGGTCTTTTTTGGGCGATTCGATCCGGGCAGTCATGTCGCTGTCGAGTTTGCGGAACGATTGGACGGAGATTTGAGATTGTGCGAATAAAGTTTCTGTAAATAAGGCAAATAGCAAAATAGTTAGGATTCTTTTCATGTGAGGGGTATTGTTGTTTGATTTGTTCTTTTAGTTGGATACTTAGTTTTTTGATTATTTTTCCAAAATTAAAGAAGGTGGATGAGAAAAGCAAAAATATGTGGATTTATTTTTGAGCAATGCTTAATTTGTTCTGAAATCAAATAATTGCTTAGTCCATTTCGATCACGATGTTCGTTTTGTTGTTGCTTTGCGGCGTATGGATCGTTTGAGCTTTTTTGAATTTTCTGATTACGCCGCTTTAGGTGGGTGTTTACCGTGAATTACTAAGGTTAAAAAGAAAAAATAAATAAGGTTTTTCTGCTTACAAACCTTATTTTCAACTTTTCTACCTTAGTAACAGTGTAATATGACCACCGCCATTTAAAACCTTATTACCTTATCTTCAGTTATCTAATTCCATAATAATAAAAACTTTCAAACCTTGTTATAGTGTCCGGGTGACTGGATCGGCCAATCCTGGTGTGGGCAGTTGCTAATAGCCACCGGGACACTGCATCCTAAAGTTTGTTTTTCCTGTCCCATGTCAATCTATTTTTTCATAGAACCTCCATTTTTTCAATCCTTATACTTATTTTCACAGCAGATATAGGTAATCCGTTTTTAACTGACCAGAAGAAGGAATAAATGGAAATAGAAGGGAATAAATTGAAATATTTGGAAATGAATTGAATACGATATGAAACAAATCAAACTACTGTTAATTAGCCTAATAGGCTTGAATTTATTTTTTGCTTCCTGTAATCCTGCCCCGGAAACCAAACCCGGAAAAAATTCCGTGCTGATCCCGGAAGGATCTACTGAAGCACAAATTGTTGCACTTGCGGCAAATGTGACTCCCAGCCCGCGCCAGATTGTATGGCAGGACGGGGAGTTTACCGCCTTTTTTCACTTTACTGTCAATACGTTTACCGACCGTGAATGGGGAGATGGCAAGGAGAGTCCTTCAGTTTTTAATCCAACCAGCCTTGATGCTAAACAATGGGTACAAACAGCCAAGGATGCAGGGATTAAACTTGTGATTCTTACCTGTAAGCATCACGATGGGTTTTGCCTGTGGCCCAGCAAGTTCACCGAACATAGTGTAAAAAACAGTCCGTATAAAAACGGGAAAGGCGATGTGGTGAAAGATGTGTCGGAGGCCTGCAAGGAACTTGGGATCAAGTTTGGGGTTTATCTTTCCCCATGGGACCGCCATGAACCATCGTATGGAGATTCGCCGGTTTACAATACCTATTTTGTGAACCAGTTAACCGAACTTCTGAGCAACTACGGTCCAATTGCCGAAGTCTGGTTTGATGGGGCTTGTGGCGAAGGCCCCAACGGCAAAAGGCAGGTTTACGATTTTAAATCCTTCTATTCCACCATACGGAAATTACAACCCGACGCAACGATTGCCATCATGGGACCCGACGTAAGATGGGTAGGTACTGAAAGCGGATATGGTCGTGAAACTGAGTGGAGCGTTGTCCCCGTTTCTGCTGCCCGGCTTGATGAGATTTCCGCCAGTTCGCAACAAAATGCAGGGAGTTCTGCCTTTGTCCCGGAAGGTGATATGCAAAAGCCCGACCTCGGCAGCCGTTCCGTGATCGCCAATGGCAAAGGGCTGATCTGGTATCCTTCGGAAGTTGATGTCTCGATCCGTCCGGGGTGGTTTTATCATGCAAGTCAGGACACTCTTGTAAAAACTCCGGAAAAACTGCTCGATATCTATTTCAGCAGCATTGGCCGCAACTCTTTGTTGTTGTTGAATATCCCTCCGGACAGGCGTGGGCTGCTTCACGAAAACGATGTCCGCAACCTCCAATTGTTCAAAAAAGCCATTGATGATATTTTCGCCACCAACTATTTAAACGGTGCAAAAATTACTACCGATTCTGATTTGGGAAAACAAAAGCCGGAATTCTGTATCGACAACGACAACAAAACCTGGTGGGCTGCCGCTGCAGACAAATCCGAAGCGACCCTTGACCTCACATTGGCTGGTCAGCAGACATTTAATGTTTTGATGCTTCAGGAAAATATTCAGATTGGCCAGCGTATCGAATCATTTATCCTGGAAGGATGGGTAAACGGTGTTTGGCAAAAATTGACCGAAGGGACAACTGTTGGCTACAAACGGCTCCTGCGATTTGACACCATCACAACCGATAAAGTCAGGTTGCGCATCCTGAAATCAAGGTTAAACCCAACGATCTCATCTTTTGGGGTTTATATGAATAGGATGAAGTAGGTAGAAATAGGTTGAAATAAATAGAAATAAGAATAGATATAGGTTGAAATAAATAGAAATATTAAAAAATGAATCCATCAAACCCATTGTTATTGGTCTTACTTTCAACGCCGTTGATCGGTTTTGGGGAATCGGGGAAACCGGTACAAAACAGGACAGAAAACAAGCTTCCCAACATTGTCTATATTTTGGCAGACGACCTGGGCTATGGAGATGTCACTGTCAACAATCCGGAAGCCAAAACCGGCACGCCAAATATTGATGGTTTGGCCAGACAAGGGATGCGTTTTACCGATTCCCATACCACCTCATCGGTCTGCACACCAACAAGATACTCCATTTTAACAGGAAGATATCCCTGGCGCAGCAGATTAAAAGTGGGTGTATTAAACGGTTTTAGCAGAACCCTGATTGAGAATGACTTACCGACGGTTGCCAAGTTATTGAAAAAAAGTTCCTACCAGACCGGGGTTGTAGGCAAATGGCACCTGGGATTGGATTGGGTCCCAAAGGAAGCCCACAAAGATTCACTAAAACCTGAATACAACAAGGAAAATTTGTATGGCATTCTGAAAGAGATGAATCCAAACCATATCGATTTTTCAAAACCACCGGTTTGCGGTCCAAGGACGCAGGGTTTCGACTATTCGTACATCTTACCAGCATCCCTGGATATGCCTCCTTACTGTTACCTCGAAAACGACGAGCTAACTGAACCCCTTACCTCTTCAACTCCTGGAAATAAACTCGATACCGGATATACCGGACCATTCTGGAGACCCGGGTTGATGTCGCCATCTTTTGATTTTTATCAGGTGCTTCCCAATTTTACAAATCATGCGATCAGCTTTATTGAGAAACAGGCTGGTTCAAAAAAACCTTTCTTCCTTTACTTTCCTATGCCTGCGCCACATACGCCATGGGTTCCTGTTACCAAATATTCAGGCACATCGCAAGCCGGGGAATATGGCGACTTTGTAAAAGAGGTGGATGCCGAAGTGGGTAGGGTTTTGCATACCCTTGATAGTTTGGGGCTTGCGGAAAATACATTGGTTATTTTTACAAGCGACAATGGACCTTATTGGCGTGAAAATTTCGTGCAGCAATTCAACCATAAAGCTGCCGGTCCCTTCCGGGGAATGAAAGGTGATGCCTTTGAAGGTGGCCACCGTGTGCCATTTATTGTTCGCTATCCCGGAAAGGTAAAAGCAGGATCGGTAAGTAATGCAACAATCACCCATGCAAACCTGATGGCAACCTGTGCTGAATTGGTTGGAAACAAATCCGATGAATACAAAACTGAAGACAGCTACTCCATCGTTCCAATCATTTTGGGCCGTGCCACAGAAATTGTGGATCAGCCTGCTATTATAAATATCTCATCCAGAGGCACATTCGATATCCGCAAAGGTCCATGGAAACTGATTACCAAACTTGGTTCTGGTGGCTTTACGGTCCCTTCCGAAATCAAACCTCAGCCGGGTGATCCAACTGGTCAGTTGTACAACCTTGAAAACGATATCCATGAGGACAATAACCTTTACAACCAAAATCCTGAAAAGGTGAAAGAACTTTCCGAATTGTTGGAGAAGATAAAGTCGTCAAATCAAAGACCTGTAAAATAAATAGTTACAAAAACAACAAACTTATGAAAAACATCCTGAAACTCTTTGTGCTTTGCCTCCTGATCAACAGTTGTTCGCCAACTTCCAATCCGAAAAGGATATTGGCCAATCAAATCCTCAATGATCCGACACTCACGGTAGTTGACACGATGGCCCGTAATCTCTTGAAGAAAGGGTTCAATGCCGGAAGTGGTTATTCCCAGGTTTGGGCCCGCGACATGAACACCTTCATTGAAATCGCACTTCAGGAAGTTGACCCAAAAGAGATCAGGGGCGCTTTGTTGGTTTTTTTCGCACTGCAGCAACCCAACAACGAGATGATTGACGGCTACGTCCTGAATAAGGATTTTACCTGGGGCGATCCGAACCAATATCGGTCACCAGCAGATACTTCACATGTCGGTTTTAAGAATACAGTTGAGACTGATCAGGAAACATCAATGATTCAGATGATTGGTAAATATATCCGTGTAACTGGCGATACAACCATCTTGTCAGAAAATGTGGCTGGCAAAACAGTCGATGAACGGATGCACCTGATGGTGGATTATCTCTTGAAAGAACGGTTCGACCAGAAAAACAGTTTGCTTTGGGGCGCCATGACTGCTGATTGGGGCGATGTGCAACCCAATACCGATAACGTTGTGGACATTGATTCGACAACAACCCCAGCGATAGATGTTTATGATAATGCGATGTTTGTGATTGCCCTCGATGAGTTGATTGCAATGACAAAAGACCGGAAAAGTGCAGAACATCTGAAGAAACTCCGCTCTGGTGTAGCCAACAATGCCCGCAAACTCTTATGGGATCCCAAAAACCAGAAATTTATTCCCCACATTTATCTGGATAAATCGCCAATTCCAGCTGGTTTTGACGAATCTAAAGTTTATTATCATGGTGGTACAGCTATAGCGATTGAAGCAGGGCTGTTGAACAAACCTGAAATTCAATACTCTAACAATCAGATGCTTGAAAAT
>JBAXWR010000330.1:0-7514 GCA_037128295.1 Mariniphaga sp. | reverse complement strand
TGGGGGCTGATGCACGCTTTCTGTTGGTTGTTCCCATAATTCCTTGCACTTGGTTGTCCAAATATAACTATAATATTCTGAATTCCAAGAGGGTTATATTTTTTCAGCAGACCCTAGTTATAGCATTTACGTTGCCGATCCCGAGCATTTTGCGCAAAGGTACAAAGAGAAAAAGCGAAGCATTGAACAGGGAAACCATTGTAAAACTGGAGTGTCTCAGAAAATACTGCATATATCTGTTTTCTGTTATCTGGATATCATCATCTCGCGGTCATCCAGGTTGACCAGGTGTTTAATAATCAATGACCCCACCCCAACACTAACCGCGGACCAAGTGGTAGCCAACAAGTACTGTTCGTCCAATTATATACTTGAAATTGATATAACAAATATCATTCAAATAAATCAGTTCAACAAGAACGATACATCGGTTTTTAAACTTAATGTGTTACTCGAGGGATGTCTCGAATCCATCATGTGCATGCTGACTGGAACTGAGATATTTGAGGACTGATGCTCGCTTTCTTTTGGCTATTCCTATAATTCCATACTAATGGATATACAAATATTGTTGAATATTCTGAAATCCATTAGGATTATAATTTTTCGGCAGACCTTAGATAGCACTAAAATTCTTTCAATTTAAAGAGACGTGCCTGTTTGATTGATTTTAGTAATCAATTTTCTTTAAAAATATAAAATACGAGTAGTTACAAATTTAAAAATCAAAATTTAAAAAATCATATATCTTTCCAGCCTTTGACTCACCAACTTCCCTAGCAATATCACTTTTAGAAGCCATTCTCAATCGTTTCACAGACCTGAATTTACTCATTAATAGTTCAATAGATTTATCTCCCACACCATTAATTTGGGAGAGTTCACTAATTAATAACTCCTTTGATCTTTTATTCCGATGAAATGCAATTCCAAACCGGTGTGCTTCATTTCTAATCTGCTGTAAAACTCTAAGTGTTTCAGAATTTTTATCCAAATATAATGGAATTGGATCATCAGGATAAATAATTTCCTCCAATTTCTTTGCGATGCCAATAATAGCGACCTTACCTCTGATTTCGAGCAATTCTATTATCTTCATTGCAGCACTTAATTGACCCCTTCCACCATCTATTACAATTAACTGTGGCAATCTCTCCTTATCTCTTAATATTTGACTATATCGACGAAATAATATCTCCTCCATTGAAGCAAAATCGTTCGGTCCTTCTACCGTTTTAATATTAAAACGCCTGTATTCAGATTTGGAAGGCTTTCCGTTAACAAAAACAACACATGCAGCCACAGGGTTAGATCCTTGAATATTCGAATTATCAAAACACTCCATGCGCCATGGTGGTTCAGATAATCTCAAATCCATTTGCATAATTTCCATTAATCGATTTGTGCGAGTAAGAGGAGTTTTTAGAGATATTTGCTTATTTTTATCAAGTTTGTAGAATTTTACATTTCGCTCAGATAATTCTAGCAATTTACGTTTATCTCCTATAAGAGGAATTGTAAATTTTACATCACGCAATTGAATTTCGATCGGGAATGGGATCAATATCTCTATTGAATTAAGAAAATATTTAAACCGTATTTCAATTATACCCAAAGCAAGCAATTCCTCTTTTGATTCGTCCAGCCGCTTCTTAATTTCTAAAGTATGAGTCTGTACAATTGCACCATCTACAACTCGCAAAAAATTAATATATCCATATAATTCATCTTCATCAAATGAAAATACATCAACATTTGTAATAGAAGAACTTACTATTGTAGATTTACTTTTATATGTCTCAAGTATCGAAATTTTATTTTTATATATCTCCGCCTCCTCGTATTTGTAAGCTACAGCTAAATTATTCATGATATGTTTTAAATAAAGGACGACTGATGACAAATTTCCCTTTAAAATCTCTTTAATTTGTGTAATACTTTCTAAATAATCGTCTGATGTTTGTAGATTTTCACATGGCCCTTTACAATTACCAATTTGATATTCCAAACAAACTTTGTATTTCCCTTTAGATATACTATTACCAGATAAATTCAGACTACATGTTCTTATAGGAAAAAGTCTTCGTATTACATCAAGTATTGTTCTCACCATTGGAATTGACGTATAGGGACCAAAATAAATAGATCCATCCCGTATAACATTGCGTGTAATGAAAATCCTGGGGAACTTTTCATTTTTTACACAGATCCAAGGAAAAGTCTTATCGTCTTTTAATAATACATTATACCGTGGTTGATATTTTTTGATTAAATTATTTTCCAATAATAATGCATCCTCTTCTGAATCTACAACTATATGCTTGATGAACGCTATATTTTTAACAAGAATTGCAGTCTTTCGATTTTCATGTACCTTGGAAAAATATGAGGTTACTCTTTTTCGAATATTCTTAGCTTTGCCTACGTAAATAATTATATCATCAGAATTGAAGTACTGATACACTCCAGGCAATTCAGGCAAAATATGAAGAATTTCCTTAAGTCTATTTTCAGACAAATATTCATTTTTCATCTATATACCCTAAAAGTGAACCAAAGACATAATCCGAATTGAATTATCAATTTTTTTAAATCCGTTCAGGAAATCAAGTTCTACGAAAAAATTTGCATAAATCTTCTTAACCCCAAATTTCTTGACCAGTTCGATGGCTGCACTTATGGTTCCTCCTGTAGCTAATAGATCATCATGAATTAAAACAATATCACTTGAATGTAATGCATCCTGATGTATTTCTAAAGTATCAAATCCATATTCTAATTCATATGATTGAGAATAAACATCTGAAGGTAACTTTCCAGGTTTTCGAATAGGGATAAAACCAGCTTTAAGTTTATTAGCCAAGACACTTCCTAAAATAAAACCTCTGGATTCAATACCAATTACTTTTGTTATACCTTCATTTTGGTAATATTTGAATATTTCCTCAGAAATAATATTAAAAATTTTAGCATCCTGATAAGCAGAAGTTACATCTTTAAAATGTATTCCAGGTTTTGGAAAATCTGGAATATTTCTAATTGATTTTTTTATATTGTCTAAATTCATATAATTAATTTTAATTGAAAAAATGTTCCACGTGGAACACTCACTATCGACCTAGTAATACAAGTAGAACATTTATATCGCTTGGTGAAACTCCTGGCATTCTACTTGCTTGTCCGATACTTAAAGGTTGAAATTTCTGTAATTTCTGTCTTGCCTCGATAGATAAGGAATCCAATCGCAAATAATCAAATTTCCCCTTTATAGATAAATTTTCTAATCTTCGAAATTTATCAGCGACAACTAACTCACGTTCAATATACCCTGCGTATTTTATAGATATATCTACTAATTCTAAAATTTCATTCCTTATACTTTCGTTAATAGAATAAACCATTTTTTTAAATATTGGAATAATGTCAATAAAATCAAAAATAGAAAGTTGCGGTCGTGAAATTAAAACATCCAATTTAGTACCATACTTTAAAACGCTTGTATTTTTTGATAATAAAAAATCATTAATCAACTCGATTTTGATGGTAAAATTTTTACAAAAATCAAGTATTTTCCTTTTATACTCTTGTTTAGTTTGATATAATTTATATCGAAAATCGGTAACCAATCCTAACCTGTAACCAATTGGTGCTAATCTTTCCTCAGCGTTATCTTGTCTAAGAATTAATCTGTATTCAGAACGGCTAGTAAACATTCGATATGGCTCATCAACTCCCTTTGTAACTAAATCGTCAATCAAGACTCCAATATAGGCTTGATCTCGATTTAATACTAAGGGATTCAAATTATTAATTTTCTGATGAGCATTGATCCCGGCAATAAGTCCCTGTGCCGCAGCCTCTTCATATCCAGTGGTACCATTAATTTGACCAGCCAAATACAAATTTTCCACCAATTTTGATTCTAAAGTGTGGTATAATTGTGTTGGATCGAAATAACTATACTCAATCGCATAACCAGGTTTTAAAATTTTTGCTTTTTCCAAACCAGGTATAAAATGTATTGCATCATTTTGAACATTCCAAGATAATGATGAAGAAAAACCATTTAAATAATACTCAATAGAATCCAATCCCTCAGGTTCTAAAAATAATTGATGCTGGTTTTTATCTACAAATGTAATAAGTTTAGTTTCAATACTTGGACAATATCTTGGACCGATACCGGTTATAGCTCCATTGAATAAAGGCGATTCTTTAATTCCAGATTCAATAACTTTGTGTACATTTGGATTTGTAAAAGTAATAAAACAAGGAAGCTGAGGTAAAGGACTTTTAAACACTGTCGAGAAACTAAACCGACGAATACAATCATCTCCATTCTGAACTGTCAAATTACTAAAATCTATAGTTCTCTTATCAATTCGAACTGGCGTGCCTGTTTTCATTCTACCACTTTTAAAACCTAAAGAAACCAATTGTTCAGTTAGACCAAAGGAAAAAGACTCAGAAATCCGGCCTCCTTGAATTTTGCTGTTACCAAAATGCATCATGCCATTCAAAAAAGTACCATTCGTTAAAATAATACATTTACATTTGAAAATAACCCCTATTTCAGTTTCAACTCCGAAAATACGAATCCCTTGAAAAAGAATTTTACTAACTGTTCCTTGCCAGAAATCCAGATTTTTCTCTTTCTCTAATGACGATTTCCAACCTTCTGAGAATTTAATTTTATCACATTGTGATCTAGGACTCCACATTGCTGGTCCTTTTGAACGATTCAACATCCTAAATTGAATAGAAGATGAATCCGTAACATATCCCATATTCCCACCTAATGCATCAATCTCTCTAACGATTTGGCCTTTGGCAATTCCCCCAACTGCTGGATTACAGCTCATTTGGCCAATACGATTCAAATCCATAGTAATTAATAGAACTTTTGAACCTAATTTTGCCGAAGCAAGAGAGGCTTCACATCCAGCGTGACCACCTCCAATAACAATTATATCGTATTCATTTAGAAAACTCATCATTCATATAGTTATAAAGAGCAAGACAATCGTCTTCCTTTTTTGTCATATTGCGTCTTTCAATTTCATTAGTGTCATTATAACCCATTAAATGTAAAATTCCATGAATAATAACTCTTAAAAATTCATCACTAAGACGTGAATTATAAATTAAACAATTTTCCTTAACTCTTTCAACACTAATAAATATATCACCATCAATTATATTGTCATTTGAATATCCAAAAGTAACAACATCAGTATAATAATCATGTTGAAGAAATTTAATATTAATATCTTTTAAATAATCATCACTACAGAAAATACAAGTCACATCACCAATTATAAAACTATTATCGTTTAAAATATAACAAATCCATTTCTTAATGCGTTTATATTTCAAATATGGTCTCCTAACATTTTCATTTATAAAAACTATCCCCATTTTAATTTGCGCTTATTTAAAGATAAAGATACAAAAATAACAACAATTACTTATAAAAATAACAGTTCAAACTATAAATAATTTTTCAATAACAAAATCGCTAAGAACAAGACCTTTTCTAGTCAACGAATAAATACCATTCGTACTAGTTACATATCCCTGTGATTCCATTATTAAAATATTGTTTATAAAAAAATTAATTATTTTATCTGAAAATTTTTCTTTAATGACGTTTAAACTAACACCAAATTTAGTTCGTAATCCTGTTATTAGATATTCATTAAACTTATCAATTAGCGACAAATATTCAACTTCATAAAAAACTTTACAACTATTAACTAATAAAATATAACTTTTTAAATTACTAATATTCCATTGCCTAGAGATAAAATTATAACTATGAGCTGATGGACCAATACCTAAATAAGAAATATTATTCCAGTACGAACTATTGTGAACAGAAATATAACCAGCTTTACAATAATTACTAATTTCATAATGATCAAAGCCATTAGAAGTTAAAAATTCAATTATAAAATCAAATTGCTTAATGAAATCTTCTTCATTCAGTTCATTTATCCTTTTATTTTTAACCCATTTAAAAAATAATGATTTTTTTTCAATAGATAAACCGTATACAGAAATGTGTTGTATATCAAGTTCCATCGCAGAACTAAGCGAAGAGAGTTGAGAAACATTACTAAATCCAGGAATACCAAACATTAGATCAACAGAAATATTACAAAAACCATTACTTTTAGCTAAAGTAATAATAGATGGCAACATCTCAGCATTATGTTCGCGTCCTAAAAACTTTAAAATATCATTATTAAAACTTTGAATTCCTATACTTAAACGATTAATTCCAATTTTATTTAATTGTTTCAAAAATAAATCGTTTAAATCATCCGGATTTGCTTCTAAGGTTACTTCACAATTTTCATTTACTTTAAAATAAAAAAAAATATTATTTAACAATAATTCAATATATTTTATATCTAAAATTGAAGGAGTTCCACCTCCAAAATAAATGCTATCAATAACTGAGTTTTCCAAATAATCTTTTCTTAATCTTAATTCTGTAATTTCTGCTTTAATTAAGTTCTCAATATCCAGACTATTACAGACAGAAAAAAAATCACAATAATTACACTTTTTCTTACAAAAAGGTATATGAATATAAATCCCGCTCATATTTAAATGATTTAAATGATATTTAGTTTTCACTAATTATATTATTATTGACAAATATTTAAAAAAAATATCATAGGATAATTATTTTTTTAAATAACGTTATTCTAAGTACGTGCCAATTTATAATTTCCAAGCAATTTTTAAATCAATTAGAGTAAACCATCAGGTTCTAATTTATAACCAATTATTCCAACAATACATTGACTGATTATAATGCCGTATATTTTTACAACAACCGAATTTATTTTTATGCTTAAAAAATTAATAAATATTTAAGCATGATTCCGTAAGGCATACTCTAATCAACATAACTTTGATGAAAAGATATTATATTTCCTTATAATACTTAAACAAATCCATCACTATTAGTTTATACACTAAATAGTCCATAACATTCTATCAACACCAATATTATTAGCCATATAATAAAGGATATAAACTATATTATCCCCATTTAACTTTCAAAAGTAGGTCAATCTTAAAAAGCTATATATATCTGTCGTGGATAAATCCATACTTAAACCTTTCTTTTTACTTCTGAAGGTGAATATAAAGCTATATTCTAGTATTTTTATTTATCTATCTCTCCAACTCTTCAAAAAATTAGGTAGTTATCCGATTCAATACAATGGCCAAATTGCTCCAAATAAAAACATTACCAAATGCATTTATATTTCTATCAGTAAAAATTATTACAATTAAGCTAACCAATATCGCCCTTATCTCATAGTACTACAATTAATAGAACAGAGTTACTAAATCAGCTCATCACTAAAAAAAATTAACCCCTCAAAGCAATAATCAACATTTTCAAAGAACAATTAAAATTACAAAGGAATTCTTGTAACAATAAAAATATATAAAATTTTACATTATATGTTTACGAATATAGCAAAAAAATC
>JBAXWR010000033.1:0-41135 GCA_037128295.1 Mariniphaga sp. | reverse complement strand
CTGTTCAGGTTGTGAGTGCAATTTACAAGAATAAGGCAAGCCATGTTACTAGCATGCTCGAAACCCTCGACAGTTGGATGGATGCGCGCGGTTACAAGACCATCGACGAGTTTAAAGGGAAACTTTCGATGAAAAACAGCAAAGACCCATATGCTTATAAAAGGGCTCAGTATGTCGATATCCTGCTGAAATCGGGCGAAATTCTGAAGAAATACCCGATGGTGTAGGCTGGCGGCAAGGGGCTTAGGCATGGAGCTTGGGGCTGGCAACTGGTTAGGATGATGAGCAATCTTTCAATAGAAAACTGTTTTGTTAATTGTAATTTTTAAAACCTTATTTTCAATTTTTTAACCTTAATAGCAGAAAGGAACATCGAAACTGGAACCTTATTTACCTTATTTGCTTTCATTTAAACCTAATCAGGTTTTGATTCAGGCAAAAATAAAAAAGGTATGTGGATTGATAGAAATGGTAAGGATTGAATTGCCTCCAGCTTTAGCTGGAAGGATGAATTGCCTCCAGCTTTAGCTGGGGGACCATAGATTTAAATTCAGAAAGGCTTTAGCCAAATATTTGTTAATTATATTACTATTAATATATTACAAAATTTCGGCTAAAGCCTTTGGTATTTTTCTTTTTCCCTTCCCATAGGCTAAAGCCTATGGCTATTCATATAAGCCTTTGCCAATTAAGAGAATTCCATAGGTAAATAAAGTTTTTTTGATTTTGAGTTTGCTCGGTGGAGTTTTTTAAGTTTGAATAATTCCTAAATTTGGGCAAAATTGTTATTTATGAAGTTTTTTCTTAAACCCATTGTATTACTGATACTTATATCTGTTTCCATCGCTGAAGGGCTAAAAGCCCAACCCTTTCAGTTGAAGGTCACCCTGGATGGTTTAAAAGACACGAATGTTTACCTGGCCCATTATTACGGGAGCAAGATCCTGCGAATCGATTCGATAAAGCTCGATTCAAAGGGAACAGGGATTTTCAAAAATAAGGAGGAACGGGTAAAAGGGATTTATGTAATTTACCTGAACAAGGACAGTTACTTCGATTTTATGCTGGGTGCAGATCAGCAGTTCTCTATCAATACCTCCTTTGCCCCAAAAGCCAAACGAGTTTATAGCGGTGCAATTGAAACCGAACAGTTTCAGGTCTATCAGGAGTTCCTCTCTGCACAGCGGACCAAACAGCTGGCCATGCAAAAGGATTATGAGCTTCACAAGAACAACGCAGATTCAGCCAAATTGATCTCGGGAGAGATGGACCAGCTAAACACTCAGGTGGAAGCCTACTGGACCAGTAAATCAGCCGAATATCCAAATACCTATTTTGCCGATTTTCTCCGTTCGATGATCATCCCTCATCCCGCGCCATTTGTGGCTCCTGAGGGGTCTAAAAATCCAGATTCCCTGAAATGGGTGGCCAATTACGTTTTCACAGTGAACCATTACTGGGACAATTTCAATTTTGCAGAACCTGGAATGATCAGGTCTCCACTGATCGACGGAAAGATAGATGGGTATTTCAAAAACAATGTTTTGCAGTATCCCGATTCGTTCCTGCGCCCTACTTTTGCGCTGATCGAAAAAGCCAAAGCCAATACCGAGATGTTCCATTATATCGCCCTGCACAGGCTCAACGATGCCATTACATCGGAAATTATGGGGATGGACAAGGTCTTTGTCGCAATTGCCGAACGCTATTTCCTGAACAAGGATGGGGCATGGCTCGATTCGGCTGCAATGGCAAAAATTAAAGACAAGGTTCTGAAATCAAAACCTAATCTGATCGGCAACGTTGCCCCGGAATTGAAACTTCCCGATTCGGATGGGAATATTTTTAGCCTAAGGCAGGTGAGTGCCAAATACACGATTTTATTGTTCTGGGAACCCAGTTGCAGCCATTGTAAGAAGGCGGTTCCCCAATTGTACAATGATTTATGGCTTCCGCTGAAAGACAAAGGGATAGAGATATATGCCGTCTGTACCCAAAATAAGAAGGAGGATTGGATGAAATTCGTTGCCGAGAATAAACTTTACGACTGGACCAACGTTTGGGATCCTTCTCTAACCTCAAATTACCATTCGTTGTATGATATCTACAGTACCCCGGTTATCTATATCCTTGATGCGAAGAAAAAGATTGTTGCAAAACGGATCGAGGTTGAGTCGGCCGTAAAGTTTCTGAAACAAATGCTTGAATTGAAATAAGTTTAGGTTTTTATAGCCAAATCAATCGATAAACCAACGGGTTATGCGATTTCCAATCGCGTTTTTACAAACAATTATTAGCATGAACTAAAAAACCCGGGAGATTAACTTCCCGGGTTTAATCATTATGATATTTTTAAATTTTAAAGAATATTTTGTTCTTATAAAGCCAATAACATAAATACCAGAGAGTTGCCCAGATTGCAAGGCTTGTCATCACCTGAACGCCAAGCGGACCCATCCACGAGAACAGCGCATTTGTAAACGGAACAAAAAACTTGTCGATTGGTTTTACAAAGCCAACTTCAAAAAACAGGTAGATGAATATCGAGTTCATCCCCACCACTTTGAACATGTTATAGCCTGTGGCAAAATACCTTTTCACATCTATGAGCCAGTAAAAAAGGCAAAGCACCAGAATGGCCCAACCACCGCTCACAAAAATAAAAGAGGAGGTGGCGATTTTCTTGATAATCGGGGTAATCTCCAACGCATCCATTGAAAAACCAATGATCAGGGAAATAATACCTGCACCCAATAACCACTGGATCTTGATTTTAGAGGATTTTTCGCTCATCAACAGTTTCCCACACATCACGCCCCAGACCGTATGCGCCGTTGTTGAAACGAAGTTTAGGGTTGCCCATGAACTTGCTTTTTCAACACCTTCGATTTTGTTGTTCACATAAGCCCCAAGATTTTGAAGATCTACCCATGGATTGTTGAACCCTTCAACAGGAAAAAACCGGTAGGCCAGATCGATCAGCAGCAAGATGACACCCGTAAATACGAGTTGGAAAGTAAAACTCTTGTTCCTGATCAAAAATGCAACTAAATACGTGACAGACAATTGCGCAAGTACGTCCTGAAACCGCCAGACGATTTTTCCAGGCCCAACACAATAGATAGCCCATCCGATAAACAGCAATAAAAACGATCTTTTAAACGCATGGCGCAAGATCAATTGGTCGGAGTCCCCTTTTTTCTGACGGTTGGCGACTGCAAACGGGATACTTACACCAACGATGAACATAAAGAATGGCTGGATCAAATCCCAAAAATGAATCCCATGCCATTCGTGATGACTGAACTGTGTGCCCAGGAATTGCATAAACGATCCATCAAACTTATCGAACAGTCCAAAAAGGCGGGTGCTTTCGCCTGCAAGCAGGAACATTGTCAACCCGCGGAAGAAGTCGATCGAATTGACCCTGTTAACTCCAGTAACTACTGTATTTTGTGAATTGTCTCCCATAGTTATAAATTCAAATGATTTTATTAACTGATTTTATTATTGAAACAAAAATCGCTGTCCTTTGTGAAAATTTGTGTCTAAAATAATAAGGGAATAAGGTTTTTGGAGAGGCAGGTTATTTTGAGTTACTAAGGTTAAAGTGTTTAAAATAAGGTTTTTAATTTTGAAATATTTTATACCTTATCCTTTTTTAACCTTAGTAATCAAGTGAATACACTGACTTACCAAACTTATTCCATTATTTGTGCGATAAATTTAATATCCAGTAGGCTCCAAGTTTTACAAAGAACCTCAGAATCTAAACCTGAAACTCATTATTTCACCAGCGCAGCTTTGCAATAGGCGACACATTTCACCACTTCCTTTACTGCATCCGAGCCTTCAGGAACATTGTATTCAAGTTCGATGTCACATTCAATGGGCCATTTGTTCTTCTGAACAAGTTGAAGAATCTCATTTACAGGTGTTTCACCTTTGCCAAATTGCTGATTCTTATTGGGTTCTGCAGCTTTTGGACCGGTTTTGTCTTTGATATGGATGCTGGCAATCCGGTTATGCAACCTTTCGATCAATAAACAAGGGTTCAGACCGGTTGCACCAAAGTAATGTCCGGCATCAAAGTTGAGCATCAACCTGGAACCGTAAGCCAATGATTTGTCAAAGCTAAAGTTTGGGTCTCCTGGCTGGCCATGGTTGTGGAAAATCACATAAAGTTTGTGTTTATCTGCAAAAGGAGCCATCCGTTTGGCAGATTCTTCCGAAATTTCCATTGTAATTCCGATAGCACCCAGTGTTTTGCAAACCTTAAATGCATAATCTATCTCTGAATCAGACCATTTGCTTTCACCTAATTTAAGAATATTGATTTTTATCCCTTTGGAATTGAACATCTTACGGACTTCCTTGAATTTGTCCATCGAAACAGTACTGCGCCAATCGGCAATTACTTTGGCATCTTTTGATTGCGGAATCCCTGCATATTGTTCTACTGCACCACCCATTAATTCGATGGAGCTCAATCCAGACTGGAGCGAATAATTAAGCATCCCGGCAAGGGTTTGATCGGGCATACTCCTGTAACTGTAGGTGATCGCCCCAACCTGTACACCGCCGAATTTGGAGTTGGGTTTATCCGCAGCCACGGAAAATGATTGAAACAAAAAAGTCGAAACAAAAAGGAGTGAAATTGCTTTAAAGCCAATTCGGGTAAATCTGAAAGGTGATGTTCTCATAATCTGCATGTTAACGTGTTAATTAATTGATATTTAGTTAATTATAACAAAATTGCGTAATTTGGTCACAATTGAATTGTTCTTGTAAAGAAAATCAAAAAAAGTTTTCAAATCTTTAATTTTGAGAAATGATTTAGGTAAATTTAGTAAGAAATAAAATTTAAAGCCAGGTCAAGTTTTAAAAGGCTGATTTTCAATTTCCTGATAAGGAACTGCCATTTGTTTCAGGGAAAACTAAAAAAGAAGTTTTTGATTTTAATACTTCTATTGCCTGCTTCAGGGAAACGTGCGAGAAAGGTGCCGCTTAATGTGCCAGGATTCCTGCAGAGGTAACAATAAAAGTATGAGATATTGAGTAATACTTCGGTCTTGCATGCCTGGAATACAAAATAAAAGCCCCGGAACAATTTTGCATCCGGGGCCTCTTTTATTGAGGTAAAGTTACAATAGTGGCAGTTGAGAATTAATTGATAAGTTTCCAGTTATTGGGGAGCAGTTCGCCCCACCGCTTTATTTGGTATTTGGTAAAACAAACCTCACAACAAACAAGGTATTCGGCAACAAGATTGGAAACGCAATTGGTTTTGAAAATATTGTAATATCGGCAATCACCGCAATGGAATTTTACCGTGGAATGAACAATAAAACAGAACTCAACCAAATGCGGAAGTATTTGAGGTACTACGATTTAATATATATTTCAAAACCAGTATCTGAAAAGGCGGTAGAATTAATATACTATTTTCATTTAAGCCACAATCTGCAAATCCCAGATGCCATAATTGGTGCCACGGCGATTGTTTACGAAATACCTTTATTTACCTACAATACAAAGGTTTTCAAGTTTATGCCAAACATTATTCTTTATAACAATCAATAGAATTTGCAACCATAGCACCAAACCTTACTTTATCCTTTTCTTAACCACTTAATCTAAGCACCCATCCTTAATTGGATTACCGATGCAAAAAGCATCACCCAAAATATTTAAGCTTTGTTTAGTACACCGCAATTGCCATGTACAAATTAAATCTGGAAAATCATTTGCTTTTCGATATTATTTAACCTATATTTAGGGGTACCATAAATAAAAGATTAGTATCAGGCCAATTACTAAAATCAAATATGGTTATTAAACCCTGAGTGCCGAAAAAGGGAGAAAAGAGTAGGCAAATAAAATTTATAATTATGGAAATTAAAATTGAAACAACTTCAAAAGATGGTTCTCTTACTCTTTATGTAATTAATAGTGATGAGAGGAAAATTCTAACACTAATCGATAACGATAAGGGTAGTTGCACTCTGGCACCTGGTTTTACTTACCGATTTGAATGGCATGTTTGGAGTCAGTATAACAAAGCAGCGTATTCAATTAAAGCAGAAGTAAATCCACAAAACGCTAATTTTCCACCATTTAATTGGTCAAAGACCTATCCAAATCCTCATCAAGATGTGGGTAGCTTTCCTTTTTCATCTTAACAAAATGACTTAATGAAACAAGCTATGGAATACAATCTCACTCAGAATCATGATTATCCCATGGCGAGTTCCTTGAGGCATTAAAAAAAATAGATTATTACATATGAAAAAAATATTTTTAACCGTCTGTTGTGTGCTTACAATAAATTTTGTATTTGCACAAATTGATACCTCTGATATTGATAATTTAAGAAAGAGTGATCAATCCAAATATACGAAAGATATGCAGAATAGATTAATGAGCCCTAATGGACAGAGTAGTTTGTCAAATTTTACTTCTAATTTATCATTGGTATCATCATTTAGTGAAGGAAAAAATGCAAAAATAGAATTAAAATATCTTACTCAAAAAAGGTTAAATATTGGATTTAATGTTGACCAAAAAATCGGGGATAATGCTAAAACAGCGGTGCCTTTCGAATTAAATGGAATGAGTCCAGGAACTACGATTTCTTTAGATATAGGAAAAATACTTTGGAATAATGTTGAGCTATCAAAACAATATAGAGATTTATTTCAAAAAGCGAAGGAAAAGTATTGTAAAAAATATCCCATTACAGATTGCAGAACGGTAACATTATCAGAGATTGTTGATTCTTTGGGTAAGGATGAAATTAATATTAAGTTAAAAAAACCAACGATATTAAATTTCAAAGTGGCTTTGACAAAAACAGAATTTAATTATACAACAGATTCAATTTCGCTCAAAGAGTTTAATAATTCATATTTTTCGCCAGCAATATCTGTTTCATTAATCAAACCGTTGGGAAATCTTGAATTAGTTGGATATATTGCCTTAACATATAATTATTCACAAAACTATAACGAAGGTGATAACTTATCTTTATTAACACCATTTGGAACAACCCATAATTACATAAATAAATCAATAATATTTGGTGAACCTTTCAAGAAAATTGATCATAAGTTAAATATAGAATATAGAAGAAATTTTCTTAATGAATTTGCAGTTTCTCCATCGTTAACTTATGGTTTTAATAGTAAAAATCTTTCTATTTCTATGCCAATTTATTTTATCAATGGCACAGATAAAGATGGAAAGTCGGCAGGATTACAAGCAGGTATAAAATTTAGCTACATTACCAATACAAAAAATGGCAGTTTTAAAAGTTTCGAGGATGGCCTAAACATCCAATTATTGGTTGCAGCACCATTTGATGCATTTGCACAAATGAAAAAAAAATAGGGACTAATAAATAGGACTTCTTGAGTTTTGGTAGTCAACATGAAGTCCTATTTTATGGTTTATTCCGGTTTTCAGGTACATACTTTATGGTTGCCCACAATGCACTTAACGAAAGTTAATGCTTAATCTGATTTAAGGAGCCGTATAAGGTATGGCAAAGGCCACATTCTCTTTTTGGCTCATTTGTAACCCCTGCATTAAACCTTGCTTTACCCTTTTCTTAACCCCCTAATCTTAGGCACCCCCCTTAAATGGATTACCGATGCAAAAAGCACCACCCGAAATAATTAAGCTTTGCCGGTAGGTTCATACTGCAATTGCCTTATTCATTGGTTAAAAGTTAAATAGGATTTGATTTGTGGTCAAATCTTATTTACATATTCATTTTCAACCTACTATATAGCTATATTTAATTCGCTAATATTGTGATGATTACAGGATGTGCTTTTCTTCAGCTATTATATGGTTATTTGTATTGAGGTTTGAATCGCAATTCGAAGTTACAAAGTAGCGTGAAAGCAAAAATTTGGTTGTAAGCAATTTCAAACCTTATTTTTTCTTTATTTTCAACCTTAGTAGCTGGAATTAACTCACGTAACCAACCTTATTTACCTTATTTATAATTGACTAACCTGGTATGCATTGTCATTCCTCCCCAAACTTATTCTTCTTAATCAATGTATCCTGATAGTGTTTAAGGAATTGATCGCTTTCTTCGGCAAAACTAAATTTTTTATGATGGACGGGTTGATTTAAAATGTATTTACAAACCTTGTCAACATCAGATTTTGAAACAGAAAATGCCGAAGCCGATTGTTGCCACCTGAAAATGCCTAACGCAAGTTGGTTCTCGTTGATGAATTTTTCGGAACTGTCTGCAATGATGGTGGCGATTTCTTCATCTGATTTTGCAGGAGAACGGGAAATTAAAAAATGAACATGCTCCTGGTTTGCATATATAGCATAGAGCTTTGATTCATTGTTATTTACAATTCCGGTAATGTATTTTTCAATCCTGATCCGGTTTTTATCCGGAATTATAGTTTGTCGCCTTAACGTTGTAAATACAAAATGGGTGTACAAATTATCATATTCGATTTTCATGGTGCAAAGGTTTAAAATACAAAAATAAGGTAAATAAGGTTGGGTTACCTCTCCTCGATTGTACTATTAAGGTAGGGAAAAAAAGGAAAAATAAGGTTTGATTTACCTAAAGACCTTATTTTCAATTCCTACTGCAATTGCAAGATACAATATTGAAGGGCAAAAGCCACATTCTCTTTTAGACTTAACTGTAACTATTTCACCAAACCTCACTTTATCCTTTTCTTTACCCACTAATCTTACGCACCCATCCTTAAATGGATTACCGATGCAAAAAGCACCACCAAAAATATTTAACCTTTGCCGAAAGGTACACTGTGCAATTGCCACATTCAATTTAAAATCCAGCCAACCATTTGCTTTTCATCTTTATTCAACCTACTTTTGGGGAAAGGTTGAATAAAAACCATGGTATTGAATGTTAATAAGATGGGTAAAAGTAAATTGTTCGGGATTATTTAAAATAGATTGAAAATGGGAATAGAAACAATTGATATTAAAAACAATAAAGGTGCACAGGCGATTACGATTCCAAATAAGATGAGGATAAACGACGACAAAGTTTACCTTAAAAAAGTTGGCAATACGATTTTTGTTATTCCATTCCATAACCCTTGGCAAAACCTGATAGACGGCTCGGGTGCATTTACGCCCGATTTTATGGATGAAAGGGATCAGCCTGTTCAACAACAAAGAGAATCTTTTTAGTTACAAATAACGTGAAGGAATTCGAAAGGGTGGAAGGTTTGAGAATTGAAAATTGGACAAAATAAAAAAGGAGATACGCTTCATGGCAAATACCCTTAAATAAAAATAGCATTGCACCAAACCTTTCTTTGCCCTTTTCTTTACCCCCAAATCTTAGCCACCCATCCTTAAATGGATTGCCGATGCAAAAAGCACCACCCAAAATATTTAACCTTTGCCGAAAGGTACAGTATTTTAATTGCCACACTCAATTTCGGTTTCTACAATAAATGTAGTTTTGCCAGGGCATTAAAACCGCTTGATTAACTACTCAAAAGATACCAAAAAGTTTTTTTGAAAATATTATGCTTGTTTGACAATTTGTAAAAAATAAATCCTTACATTGGCAAAAAAATTATCAACGGTGTTTTCTACTTAAAGCATACCGAATATTGGGGCAGTTTTTTGTTGGTTTCCCGTTCATATAAACGAGTTATTTTCAAAGCTATGTGTATATCAAATGAAGTAAACCAAAAGTTTAAAAACCACGAAAAATGGAAAATAATAGTAATCGTGATGAATTTTCAAACACTTTTTTAGGTAAATGGATTAATAAAATTGGTATTGTTGCTATTTTTACTATAGTTACTGGAATTGTAATTTATATTGGAATCTCAAATTACCGATTTGATCATTTTGAGGAAACGAATAACGAAAATTCTGCTGAAATAAAAGAATTGAGAATAATAACTCGTGACTTAGAAAAACAAATATTTGAATTACGCATTAAATATGATAATTATAGACAAATGATCGAAGATAAAATCAATCAAAATAATGAAACAAAATAAATAACTTTTTATGCCGAACATAAATAATAACATTCAACTTTCGCAAATGATTGAGACATTAAGAAGTGAA
The DNA here is from genome assembly GCA_037128295.1 of Mariniphaga sp. GTDB lineage: Bacteria > Bacteroidota > Bacteroidia > Bacteroidales > Prolixibacteraceae > JAAFHB01. The sequence continues at coordinate 31,034 of JBAXWR010000033.1, read as the reverse complement.
CTTGAAAATTCGATTGAACTTTCAAAAGGCAAGGAGCTTCGATTTTCGATTGAAAGTATTGAACTAGAATTAAAAGTTGTTGTTACTAATGACACAATAGGTAAAGTTGGAGCAAAATTTTGGGTTGTAAATGCGGAAGGAGAACATCAATTTTCAAAAGAAAATATACATACTTTCAAATTGGTCTTAAAGCCCAAAGACAATAACAATCATGACATCTTAGTAGCTAACAAAATAACAAAATTACCAGAACGCTAAATAATTGCTAAAATATGTGTTTTTCTAAATTTCATCTTGTCGAAGTTGCCTTAAAATGTAATGATGGATATTCCATTTGCACTGGATATGCAATTACGAATGAACTTATACTTACAGCAGGACATATAACCGAAGAGAAGTATAATGGTACATTAAAGGTCGAAATAAGGTTTGTTGGTGAAAATGAAGATTGGATACAAGGTGAAATTATTTGGAGAATAATTGAATATAATTTAGATGCAGCTTTAATTAAACTCAATCAAAAAAGACCAGGGGAAAATAGGACCTATTTGGGAATTGTCTCAAATAAAAATGAATGGCATGGTGCAGGATTTCCAAATGCAGGAAAATTCACTACATCAAAAGACCGAACTGTGAATGATACAGTCGGAATAAGTGGAAGAATTGAGATGGGTGGCAATCTAATATCAGGTTTGATGGATTTAACCGTTAAGTCAGGACCAAGCTCTGCTGAACAATGGAAAGGTCTGTCTGGTAGCCCGGTATTTATCGATGGCTTTTTGGTCGGAGTTATAACTTCAGCACCAAACGCATTTGAAGGTAGGCGGTTAAAAGCGACATCTATTGAGGCTTTAAAAAAAAATAAAAAATTTGATGATTTAACAAGTGAGGTCGTTTGTTATAATAATAATGTATTCAGAGAAAAATTTAAAGAAATTTATAGACAGCAAAAAAGCTTAAATAATACTGACAATTCTATAAATACACCAAACCGAAAAATTGAAAAACTAAATGGGTTATTAAACATTAACGAAATATTAAGTCAGCAGGAAAAGGATATACTCTTTATTTCTTTGTATATGTACAGTTTACCTATAGATATTTTAAATAATCAAGAAAACTTTTTATTCATAGAAGATGCTACTTTTCAGTTTTCAAAAACTCTTCTGAAAATTATTGATGAAGAGCAAAATTTACAATCAGTTAGAAGTTTATTTCAGCCACATAGAGGTGATTTGCTCTATTCTTTAATTAAGTTTATCAATTTTCTTGAATTTGAAAAATCATCTCTTAATGATGATTCAATTGCACCAATTTGCAGTAACATTTATGATTGGTTTACTTATTTAATTCATAGTATTTTAATAAAAAAGGGAATTATAACATATATCACAAGATTAAATATTTCTGATGCAAAATTTCAAACTGATTTAATGGGATTTATTAGATACTTGTACGACAAAGTGTATTATAATTACAGGAATATTTTCAATAATTATGGGATCCCAATAACTAGAGCTGAGACCCAAATAATATTTGACAAAAATGTTTGCCAAGTTCCTATTGCGGTAAAAAAAGCATTTGTTAAAGAAAAGAATAAAATAATTGATGATTTAAAACCAATCTATCATCTTGGAGAAATACAAATTGTTCCTTTCAAACAACTTATTAATAGATATAAGTTAGATGATATTATACCATTACCTTATTCTTTAATCTTGGATCGTTTTGACATTAATTTGCCAGATAGTGTAAATTATTCATGCTCTTATGTTGAGGTTGAATCTAACCAATTTGATAACTATGTAGGTGAAGAGATAGAATTGATGCCATTGAATAATAACGTAAGTATTATGATTTGTGGAAATCAAATAGTTCCCAATTCCACATATCGTTGGTATTTAAAAAAGTTCAATGACGACTTCGTAAATCAAATTACATCTGGTATATTTAAAACGTTTTCTTGTGAAAACGAATCTTTATTTTCGAGTCTTACTGGTCATACAAATGAGGATATACATTCATTGATATCAATTAGAAATAGCTTCGGTTTATGGAATATGCTTGTTTCGGATATTTGGGAAAAGGATATCGTAAATATTACCGAAGATGAACTTTTATTATTATTCCATATTTTTCAGGAAGCTATTAGTTGGCTCGAAAAATGGGATTGGGAATCTGGCAGGATAGAAATATATAGAAATCTTTGCATCGATTTATATGATATTATTATTAATTATAACTTAAAAAATCGAAATTATGAAATCACTTAAAGTATTAGCTGAAATTATGGTTTATTGCATATTAGCATTATTTGTTTTATCTTGTAATTCTTCAAAGAGTGAGTATAAGAGAGTTAATTCAGCAATTGAATTCTTCCAAAATAGTAAAGTTGATCATCATTCAACCAGCATTTTAAAAGATAATTCAAATTTGGTAATTGTCATTGGAGAAAACCATGCAAGTATTAATAATCAAAAATATTTGGCAGAAATTTTAGATACATTAAAACAAAAAGGATTGCTAGATCAAATCTTAATTGAAGGTTCCAATGGTAAGATTAAGTATGATAATTTACTTTTTGAGTTTAAAACGAAATCGAAGAGTTACGGTATCGAGGCAGATATTTATTGGAAGCAACAGCTAGACTGGGGTTTGATTTCTGGATATGAATATTTTGCTTTAACTCATCCAGGAATTGATGTGGTTGGTGTAGAAGACATGGCAGCTAAAGACAGGTATGCATTGACAAGCCATAATTCCTCTGACGTGGTTCGAATAGATAAATCTAGCCATAATAGAGCCATTAAAATGTTTAGTACCTATTTATTTAAATTAAAAGATAATGTAAATAAAAATGATTATCAACTATTAGAAAAGGAATTCGATACTTTAAAGAATGCTATTGATGAGTATAATTCTTTTGCTGTAAAATACTTGAATGGTCATATATCAATAGAAGAAGAATATAATTATGTTTTAAGTTTTCAAAAAGAATATTATAAAATTTCAAATGAATTAAAAGATCCTCTAGAAATTTTGTCAAATGATTTTTTATCTTTAGATACTTTAAAATATAAGGAATATAGAAATGCTGCACTTTCGCTTCAAAGAAAGTCTAAAACTATAAATCAGAACGATAATACTCAAGTCAATAGTTTTAATGAAGAAATTAAACACTTTCAGGCATACTATTCTGAATGTTATTCATTTACTGAAAGGCAAAATAAATTCTATGATGATTATGGCGAACAATACGATCGATATATTGTTGTTAGCCATAAATTGGATTCTCTCAATAAAATCATAGAAACTAAATATATTCAATTAAAACCTTATTATACAAAAAGGGAAACGATAATAAATAATATAGAGGATTACCATTTTATTTTAGCTAATCATGTTCGTCAACATTGTGGTTATTTCAAATTAGATGCAGATAGTTTGATTAATTTTTTCAAATATGATAATGTGCAAATAGTAAAGGATTCAGAAAAAGATAATATTCAAAAATTAGCTGAAAGAGATATTGCAATGGTTCAGAATACAGAAAACCAACTAATATTATCTACAGACAAAATTGTAGTCCTTATCGTTGGATATGCTCATGTTGAAGGAATTACTCAAAAATTAAAAAATAAAAATATTTCATTTATCAGCGGTGGATTAGTCGGAAGAGATATCGAAACTGAACCATGGGAAGATTATTCATGGAAAAAAAGGAAAAGTAGTGTTAGTAATATCTTCTCAACTCCAAATGGAATGAAAGAAATAACTAAACTTCTTAATAAACAATGGGGTAAAGATCAAGAACATTTTATTTCCTATTTCAACAAATTAGGAAATCCTACAATAAGTGGACTTTATGGAGATAGTAAGATATATAATAATCTTTCCGACAAAAATTTATCAATCCATATTGGAGGGTTTAATTTTAATAAAAATGCAAATTTTGGCGATTATGTAATTGAGCGGGGCATTGTGCCAAATAAAAATAATCAATATTACGAAATATACGACAGGTCTATCGCCGAAAAATTAGTTAAAGAAAATAGCACCAATGAAACCAAATTTGCTTATTATTATAAAGAGAAAAATCAAGATGGTACAATAAAATACAAAATTGTCGCAAATCAAAAAGTTTATGGATTTAATGAATTTAAATCTGAATTAAAAAGCGGTAAAAGATATGTTCTATTTGGAGAGTCTGATGAAATTAGTGAGGGAGGTATAATTCGTTCAGAACTAATGAAAGAACTTAAGAAAGAAACATCTGGTGGAGGTAAACCGCCTATTAATAACTCTGGTGAAAATATATTTAGGACTATTAATCCTGAGAGAGCCAATATGAATTTGACTGCTATTTCTAAACAGAGAACTGAGTTTATAAAAAAGTTTGTTGTTGTTGAAGAAAAGGATATGCAAGATCTTACTAATATACTTTATTCCTCACCGAGTCGAGGTGATTATTCACATACAATAGTGTTTATGGTTAAAAACACCGCTGAATATAGAAATGCAATTAATAATGCGGCAAAAAATAAATTACTTAAAAATAAACAAGTAATTTTAATTACTTGTGGCGATTCATTTATTGAAACAAATGAATTAAGTGAATCTATCCTCAATGGAGGTGCGCTGACTGTATGGGTGCCCGAAAGGCAAATTCCTGAACCAATTGGAAAGAAATTGCTTGAAAAACTAATTGAATATGATCGTAATACTAAATTGCAAGATAGGGAAGTTTTTATTGATCGTATTTTAAATAAAGTAATATATAATTGGGAGAAAGAAGAACCTAACAGTGGTAGCGGTTATTTTAAAAATTCTGCTTCTTGGGTAAATAATATGATCGATATTAAAACAATTATTAATAATAATAGTATGAACCATCGGTTAATCACCGCTGAAAAATTAGTCTCTTAATTTTAATATATCAAGAAAAATCAAATTGAGAACATCAAAGCCCAGCCCTTAACAAGGGGTAATACGCTCTTCGTTTAAGTGGTTGGGCAAGTTCTTTGGTTGTCAAGTAGTGTAAAAAGTAATTGGATTATAGTCACCTAATCCCGAACGGAGCATTTAGGCAACCACGTAGTCAATTGAATGTATGAGCACTGCTTAAATTTTATCCCCTACAAAACTCACCTAATAGTTATTAAGAATCTATCGAACATTAACAACTACCATCATAATCCAAGTAAAATATTTCCCCCTCCCCCCTTCTTTTTTTGAAAAATACTCCGTAAATTTACCTGAATCAGTTTTAATTGACATTGTTCAATTCCAGGTCAGGGGAAAGGCTCCGAAAGTTCTGCCTTAGACGGTAAGTTCTGTTCAAGGCAAAAAGTGGTGCAACGATGTCCGGCAAACACGAAACACAGTTTTAGTTACCGGAAATCGGCCAAAGAAAACAATACGATGGTGGCCCACGATGGAAGAAACCGTAAAGGCACTTCAATCACACCATCTTTAAAACCCCTTATTCAAAACGCACATTATTTTAGTGGTATGCCAGTTTTGGGCCATTGTTGTCCAAAAGCCGGTTTTGTTTGATCGTTTTCGTTTGCCGAAGGTTGTAATCTGTAACGCCATGTTGAACAACAGCTTTCCATACGAGTACCAGTTGGATGCCATGGACTGCGGTCCCGCCTGCCTGAAGGTGATTGCCAAACACTTTGGCAAATACTACTCCCTCCAGAACCTGCGCGATTTGTGCGGCATCACACGCGAAGGGGTCTCCTTCCTCGACCTTTGCTATGGGGCGGAAAAGATCGGCCTCCACACCCTTGCCCTAAAGACGGACCTCCAAAACCTCCACACAAAAGTCCCCCTGCCCTGCATCGTACATTGGAAGGAGTCCCATTTTATCGTGGTCTATAAGACAACCAAAAACAAAATATTCGTCTCCGATCCCGCCAAAGGATTGACCTCCTATAACCTCGACGAGTTCAGGAAAGGGTGGTACAAACCGGGCGAAGAGGTTGGCGCGATCCTTGCCATCGAAGCCATGGCCGACTTCCTGCAACACGACCGCGAAGAACGCAGCGAACGCGGGAAGACCTTCGAAAACGTGATCGGATATTTCGCACCTTTCAGGAAGAACTTCGCCACAATCTTTGCCGTGATGGTCATCGCCACAGCACTTCAGGGACTCCTCCCCTTTATCTCGAAAGCGGTGATCGATGTGGGGATCCAGACCCGCGACATCAACTTTATCAACATCGTACTGATCGCCAACATCGCCATCATCGTAAGCGTAACGGTTTCGAATTCGGTGCGCGATTGGTTGCTGCTCCACATCACCGCAAGGGTAAACATCGCGCTGATCTCCGATTACCTGATCAAGCTGATGCAGTTGCCGGTGACGTTCTTCGAGAACAAGCTCATCGGCGACATCCTGCAACGTGCCCAGGACCACGAGCGGATCCGCAGTTTTATCATGAACAACTCGCTGAACCTGATCTTCTCGTCGCTCACCTTCTTTGCCTTCGGGATCATCCTGCTCGTCTATCACGCCACAATCTTCTACATCTTTATTTCGGGAAGCCTCCTGTATGTGTGTTGGGTATTGGCTTTCCTGAACATCCGCAAGAAGCTCGACTGGGAATACTTTGGCCTGATCTCGCAAAACCAGAGTTATTGGGTCGAAACGGTGGGCGCGATACACGACATCAAGATCAACAACTACGAGAAGCAGAAACGGTGGAAATGGGAGAATATCCAGGCGAAGCTTTACAGGGTGAACCTTAAAGTGTTGAACATCACGAACGCCCAAAACCTCGGGGCACAGTTTATCCAGAGCATCAGCAACCTGTTGATCACCTTCTATTGTGCAAAGGCTGTCATCGGTGGCGAGATCACTTTTGGGGTGATGATCTCGGTACAGTTTATCATCGGGATGTTGAACGCCCCTTTGGTACAGTTGATCGGGTTTATCGTCTCGGCACAATATGCAAAGATCAGTTTCCTGCGCATCAACGAGATCCACCAATTGAAGGACGAAGAGGACTCCGCCACAAGCAATGCAATGACTATCCCCGAGAGCAAAAGCCTCACCCTGCGCAACCTCTCTTTCCAATATTCGCCAAATACCCCTTTCGTGCTGAAACAGGTTTACCTTGTGATTCCCGAAGGAAAGATCACCGCAATTGTGGGGGGCAGCGGGAGCGGCAAGTCCACGTTGTTGAAGTTGCTGCTCAGGCTTTATCCACCTTCGTATGGCGACATCCTGATCGGGAGCATGAACATTGCCAACATAGGGCTCCGAGATTGGCGCGACCATTGCGGGGTGGTGATGCAGGACGGGAAGATCTTCAACGATACCATCCTGAACAACATCGTCCTCGACGACGAGCAGATCGATTACAACCGTCTAAAGGAGGCGGTAAGGATTGCCCATATTGCAGCCGAGATCGAGCAGATGCCGCAAGGATACCAGACCAAGATTGGGGAGGTGGGGCGTGGCTTGAGCGGGGGACAGAAGCAACGGTTGCTGATTGCAAGGGCATTGTACAAAGAGCCCGATTATCTTTTCCTCGACGAGGCCACCAATGCCCTCGATGCGATCAACGAGCACAAGATCGTGATGGCGTTGAATCATGCTTTTGGTAAACGGACAGTGGTTGTGATTGCCCACCGTCTCAGCACGATCATGAATGCCGACCAGATTGTGGTGTTGAAGGATGGGATGATCATCGAGATCGGGAACCACCAGAAGCTGATGGAGAAAGAGGGGCATTATTGTGACCTTGTGAACAAGCAGATGGGGATCTGGACCACAGCCGCTCAGACAAAGAAAGAGGAAGTGCTTACCGAAATTGAATCGTAAACAATGGAAGCGAAGGACAAAAATAGCATTGCCCAGCGTACTGAGGAGGTCCGCGACATCATCGACAGGATGCCGCACCGGACAGGGAGGATCGTTTCGGTGATCGTGGCATCCCTTGCAGCTTTCCTTGTATTGTTTGGGTTGATCATCGACTATCCCGAAAAGGTAACCGGAACGATCTCGATCACGGCAAGGCAGGCTCCGGTAAGGTTGGTGGCTAATACTTCCGGCAAAATTCACCTATTGAAGTTGGACGGTGATTTGATCAACGAAAACGAAACAATGGGCTATCTCGACAATTCCGCACGTTTGACCGATGTCATGAAAACAGAGAAATTCCTTCAGGAGAATATTTCAGACTCTTTAGTCAACCAGCCGGAAATTATCCACTTATCCAATGACTTGATAATGGGAGAACTAAGTATGTCCTATTATTCGTTCTTGAATTCGCTCCAAAAATTGGGACAATATAAGAAAGGGCAATCTTACGAAAAACGGTTGGAGAGTGCAAGGTTGTTGCTCGAATCGCAAGTACGGTTGATGGATTTTAACCTTCAACAGCAAAATACCAATATGGAATCATTGAGAATTCTTGGTAAGAATGTCCACCGCGACAGCTTGTTGTTCCGCTCGGCTACAATAGCGGAAGCCGATCTTGAACGTTCCGCTGTGACTTATCTCGGAAAGGTGGAGGTCAATCAGCAAATCGATAAAGAGATTACGAACATTCAGTTACAGATCGACGATACCAAAAGTAGGTTGCAATTGCTCGAACTGGAACAACAAGAGACGGAGCAAAAACTCAGAATGGATCTCTATTCAAGTTACAATGAATTGGCCAACAACATACTAAAGTGGAAAATTACCTACATTTTCCAGTCTCCTTTTGCAGGAAAACTGGAATACCTGAATTTCTGGCACGAGAACGATTTTATTGCTGCAGGCACGCCACTGCTTTCGGTGATTCCTTCCGACAACCCATTGTTTGGACAAATGTACCTTCCATCGCAAGGTGTAGGCAAAGTGTCTGTTGGACAGGATGTTATTATCCGACTCGACAACTATCCCTATATCGAATATGGGTCTGTTAACGGAAAGGTAAAAATGATTTCGGGTTTGGCGAATCAGACCGAAGCGTTTGCAAAGAAAAATGACCTGAATACCTATCTGATTACTGTGGAACTTCCCGATAAACTGACCACCAACTATGGCACAACCCTCGGTTTCAACTATGAGATCAAGGGAGTTGCAGATATCCTGACGAAGAAAAGAAAATTATTATTGCGGCTGTTCGATAATCTTAAATATATCGCCAGTAAAAAAACAAATTAATTATTAACTTCTAAATTACAGATTATGAAAACATTAGGAAGTTTGAGATTGCACCATCTTGAAGAAATAAACGATGTTGAATTAAGACTGATCAAAGGTGGGAAATCCGATCCAATTTATGTGGGAGGAATGTTGGGTGAAGTTGAAGTATATGCCAACAGGCCCTTTGTTCCATCATTATATATTTGGGACATTTTAGGTTCTAAAGACCTCGACAAATTAATTGGAAGTAATAATGTCGGTTTGGCTCCCATTCCACCGACACATGGGGGTAATCCTAATCAAAACAAGGATAATCCCTTTGAAGGCGGAGATCCAACCAATCCCAGGAAGGATACAAAAGATGTAACTGGAACTAAATACAGTAATTCTGCGATGTTATTGGCCGCAGATATTCTTGATAATTCGAATATAAGCCCTGCCAAAGGTCATATTAGTAAGGTTGTCGATAAAGCGTCTGCTGAGCAGAACCTAATGGATGCTTCCAAAGGGTTGTTGGTACACACAAGCGATTACGGTAAAGCTCCAGGATTAATGGTGGCATTGAGTCCTGCCTTGATGGCCGGTGTGCTGGCTCTAGCACAAAAATATAAGATATCTATTTCTGAAATTGCCGGTGGCGACCACTCCGCAAATTCATCTCATTATAAAGGTTTCAGTATTGATGTAAATGAAGTGAATGATTTCCATGTTGACACACACACTATGTCGGATAAAGAAATTATTGCATTTCGTAATGCTGCATATGCTGCTGGTGCAACAAAGGTTTTGGATCCATTAAATGAACCCGAGCATCATTCCAATCATTTTCATATTCAGTGGTAATCAATTAAATCAATTGCAATGAAATCAGCTTTTAAAACAATTTGCTTTATTTTCATAATTATTCTGATCACATATAATTATTCGTGGTCACAGACTATAACCTCAAATGCATTGAGTACTAAAGAGGAGATTGGATCTCAGTTGATAATTGGTTCTGATGATTATTCAAAAATAAATAGTCAGAATTTAACACCTGAAGAACTATATTCAAAAGGTGAGAACATTCGCGAATTTTTTACCAAAACAACGGCTAATCCTCCAACTAAAAATAAATTATTTAGTGAAAAATTTAATTATAATGAAACCAGCATTAAACTATTCTATCAGAATAACAGGATATATGTTATTGTTCACAGAATAGTTAACGCCGAAGGTGATAAACTTTATAACAAAGTATTTTACTTTGATGACAATAACAACTGCATATCGTGTTCCGAATGGACTGATAAAAGCAAGATGACTTACACAAATGCCATGTATTGGGACTCGCTTGTGCGATTTGATGTGCATTATAAAAGAATAGCCCTTTCAGAAGATCAGAAGCAAAAAATCATCCTATCCACAAAACTATCACTCGATTCATTGATGCAGCATTTCTCTGAATTCAAATATTCCCTAAACTGGAAGTAGTTGAAAATTCATTTCATTTGGAAGTTTAAAGCTTTTAGGATCATGGGATATAGATTTTAATTATTAGCTTTTAAATTTTTGACGATGAAAACGTTGGTGAAATTGAAGCTGAACAATCTGGAAAAAATTGGTGTGGCAGAACAAATGGTCATGCGGGGGGGCTTATCAGAGGAAATCATCTATGGTTGGTATCTTGTTGAAGTTGAGGTTGTTGCTAAAATAATGTTTGATTCTTCAAAATTTATTTGGGATAATGTCAATTTTAAGGATATAGGTAAAATTGATTGGATTAGTGGTGGAATTACTACCGTAAATTCCGCTTATACTTGTCCAATTCTGAATTATCCTTTTGAAGATAGAGATCATGCCATTTCCCAAAATAATACAAAAGATACTTTAAAACTTGGAAACATGCAATTAGCATCAGATCTTTTGAATAATCCGAATGTAACTGCTGCCGATATTCATTTTAGCAAAGCTGAAGATAAAGCATCTGCTGAACAGAACCTTATGGATGCTTCCAAAGGGTTGTTGGTACACACAAGCGATTACGGTAAAGCTCCAGGATTAATGGTGGCATTGAGTCCAGCTTTGATGGCCGGTGTTCTGGCTCTCGCACACAAGTTTGAGATATCTATTTCTGAAATTGCAGGTGGAGACCACTCTGCAAATTCATCGCATTATAAAGGTCTCAGTATTGATGTAAATTTCGTGAATGGAATACATGTTGATAATAAAAGTATGGAAAGCTCTGAAATCATTGCATTTCGAAATGCCGCTTATGCTGTCGGAGCAAAGGTTGTTTTAGACCCTGTGAACGAACCAAAGAATCATTTTAATCATTTTCATATTCAATGGTAATTATAATATTATATACAATGATATCAATATTAAAGACAATGATCACAGGATGTCTAATAAACATATCTCTGTGCTATTATTCAATTGCTCAAACAAATGACCAGCAACTTACGCACCTTAATGAAGAAAGTAAGACAAAAATGGGAGTTTTTTATACTGATCAGGTGAGTATTCAAGAACGGAAACCAACAACAGGTGAGATTTACTCGGAAATTGAAACTATACGTAATCTCGGTTTAAAACAATTGTCTGAAGCCAATACTTTAACGAAGAAATTCAATGAAAAATTAGGGGATAATGATGTGAAAATTACTCTGTATTATCAACCAAAGAGTCTTTTATCAATCGTTTACAAAGTTTATGATGCAAATGGCAAAAGAGTTTCTCATCAAATATTTGATTTTGATAAAGACAACAGTTGTAGATTGTTTTCAAACTATGAAAATCGACAAATAGGAGAACTTACTTATTCATTTTGGAAAGGATTTTTGCTATCAACTGATTCAAAGTATAATTCAAAGGTTTTAGAGGGTGGAGATAAGCAAAAAATCATTGAATTTGCCAAAGCGTCGTTGGATTCCATGATGTTGCATTTCTCGGAATTCAAATATTCGCTAAACTGGAAGTAGTTGGATATTTTCCACATTGGGAAGTTTAAAGCTTTCAGGATCAATAATATAGTTTTGTGGGTTTAAAATCTGATTTAAGAAAATGGATAGTATTTTTGAAAAAACGAAAACTATTGTACCGGCTGTTCGATAACCTTAAATATATCGCCAGTAAAAAAACAATTTAATTTTTAACTTTTAAATTTTTGACTATGAAAACATTGGAAAAATTGAAGCTGCACAATTTGGGAGAAATTGGTGTGGCAGAACAAAAAGCGATGCGGGGCGGGAGAAGCTTGGACCCGGTTAATGGGAGTTGCACCAATCTGATCGGCGAGGTAACCGTTTATGGGGGCACTTTAGGCATGGTTCAAAATGCCATCGGTGAGTTAGGTGTAACCGAATACTCAGGTTCAGCTAACAACCCCCGGATACAAGAGTATTTTGGGTCTTGTAATGGTTTGGGAAGTAATACTCCTGATTCAATTGCATGGTGTGGCTCATTTGCAAATTATATTGTTGAAAAGTCAGGATATGAAGGAACTGGTTCTGCAATGGCATCATCTTGGTATAACTGGGGATCCCCGACATCAAATCCTCAACCAGGGGATATAGCAATTTCACCCGATGGGCATCATGTTGGGGTTGTCACATCAGTAACAAATGGGGTAATTACGATTATATCAGGAAACTATGGTAATCAAGTTGCTGAATCTGTTTGCACTGGATATTCATTTAGAAGAGCCCCAGAAAACTAAACTTGTTACAAGATAATAATGAAATTGTAAAATATTGGTAAGGTTCTCTGTGGTACACATTGTAACTAATTGTATCACAGAGTTACACGGTATAGGCTCGACTCGGAACGGACTTTAGGATGAGTTTAGAAGAGATAAGAAATATTTATTTGAATTTAATTGAAACTTTCCTTGTGTGTCTAAAAGATTTACAACTATTTACATGAAAGCAAAGAATTTAATTTTCAGTTATTTCATACTATTTCCAATATTTGGATTTAGTCAACAAACCATAGACAAATACAACTTAGATTTTGAATATTCTCTTCGAGGAAGTGTTTGGTTATGCATATTTGATGATTTTAGAGCGGTGTATGATTCGACAAATAAGGTAAATGGAGCAAGATCTCTTCTGTTAACAAGATCGTATCTAAAAACAGAATTCAATTTAAGTTTAAGTCAAACTATACTTTTGCCAAAACCCTCTAAAACCATAAAGGTATCACTATCATCACAATATGAATATTTGTTTTCGGCAGGTTTAAAAATTAGTGGTCTCGACAAAAACAGGAACCTACTTGCAAGGGATTCGGTGTCGTTGATCAAAAAAAACGGTTGGGAAAAATTCGAGGTTTCCATTACTTCGGACAAAGCGATCGAAATACTTTTGGTCGAGATCAAGGCGAAGGAAACTTTTAAAGAAAAAAAACCCAAAGTGAAATTATGGGTCGATAATATACAGATCGCCTTGGACGGTATTGATTTGTACAATTGTAAAAGTATGGATTATCAATATGACATAGATGAAATTGCGGATATTAAAGAATGTGTCCCTTTGTCCGATCAGTTGGTCCTGCCAGAGAAGGTGCTAAAAGGAATTGATTCCCGTATAATTGGGTTTGGCGAAACAGCACACGGAAGCAATGAAATAGCCAAGTCTGTATTCAACAATATCGAAAAACTTATCGTCAACCACAATTGCCGCCTTGTGTTGCTTGAATTGCCTATTGATCTGGGAATCAGGTTAAACCAATTTGTTCATCAAGATGTATTTGACGAAGATATTAAAGGATTAATAGATAAATATCACATTGACAATGAAGCGTTAAAAGCATTTTTGATTTGGCTAAAGCAATACAATATTACAAATGATGATAAGGTTTCAGTGTTTGGTTTTGACAATTATTCAGATTATTCGCCACGTCATATCAATAATTATTTGTTAAGCAAGAAAAGGAATTCAGCAACCATTGATTCGCTGCTCAGGATGATCAATTCCCATAATGCTAGGTCATACCCGTTAAAGTTTGCCGAAAGGAATGTCGATGAACTGACTGCCTTTTTAGGTGAAAAGGGGTTCAAGACATTTATACAATGCTTGAAAATCAGAACTGATTCTTTGTGTCGTACAATACCATTGTTCAAAAGTTTTGACTGGCATGGAATCAACAGGGATTACCTTTTGTGGCAGAACGCAAAATTCGCAATCGACAACCTATCGGATGGAAAATCAAAAATAGCGGTTTACTCCCATTTGTCGCACCTGAATAAAAAAGTACCCATATTTTTAAACTCCGTAAAGTCGCTGGGCGGATATATGGCAGATTATTTCGGTGATAATTATTTTGTGATCGGCATGATCATCGGTGAAGGAAAAGTATCGACACTTGTATCGAGCAATAAAATGGTTGTCCAAGAAATTGGATTTCCAAAATTAAGATCAATTGAAAGCTTTTGTGTTAAGGCCGGGGCTGGCAACTTCTATAAACCCTTGCCCATATTATCAACTGTGCCGATTTTGTACAGGGTTATTGGAAGCTACTATTGCGAGGCCAGAGAATTTGAGCCTTCGTTTACTGACAAAAGCATGGACGCCATTCTTTTTATACGACAAAGCACACAGGCAATTATTTACTAATCTATTGAAGATGAAAAACAAATAATGGAAATTAACTACGGTTATCTTGCCAATGATCTTGTTTTTACTGTCCAACTCATTCAAGGACCCCGGTATTTCTGATCGGGTTTTGGGTAAATGGCAATATGAAACCCATATTTATTATAGTGTCGGAAGATATGGGACTAAAGAGGTTGATCCAATTAAAACGTCCTTATTGTGCTTTACCGGAGAAAAAATCTATTTTTCGAATGCATCTTTCATTGACACTTGCTTCTACTCCGAGTTAAGCCCCAAAGCATTTTTTGATAGGGAAAACAAAAAATCCAGCTATTTTTTGGATGGTCCGTTAGCAATTAAGTATTCGGAACAACTGTTAAGTAAATTTATTCGACTTGATTTTAATTGCAAGCCCAATGACTTTGGCATTTTTTATTTGAATGCTGATACTTTAATTTTAGATTCTAACGGTGGAGTGACCTTCTTTTTCACGAAAATTAAAGATGGGCCACCAAAGTAAAGCCAGAAATTATCAAAACCCTTAATGGAGCATGAATTGAGCATGAAAAAGAGGGAATGACCTATCAATCAATATTTAAATTAAAATATATAGCATTCTTACATGTTGCCTTTACATTGTATGCTGGGGCACAAGAAACAGAACTCGTTGATAAAAAAGGTTTTCCCTCCTGTTTTCAAAGTTGGAATCGGGCAGTTTTAAAGGTCAATTAAGATATGTCGTAATTGTCATTACATCGATAATGGATTATTTAACTGCTAATTATTACGCTGATCTGGCTAATCGTTGGCCGATCATTACATGTTTATCTTAAAATTGTATGTATATGAATTATAGATATTTAACTATTTTCGGTCTTTTGATCTTCTCGTTGTATGGGTTTGGCCAACAACCCGTTGACAAGTACAATTTGGATTTTGAGGGACCGCCAAGAGAAAATGTTTGGTTGTGCATATTAGATAATTTTCGCCTAAATTACGATTCAATACACAAAGTAAAAGGGGTACGGTCGCTGCTTTTAACAAGTCCGTACCAAAATGGCGAATGTAATTTGAGCTTGAGTCAATTCATACTCTTGCCCAAACCTGCCAAAACAATAAAAGCTTCAATAGTTGCCCGGAACAAGATGCTGTTTTCGGCAGGTTTAAAGATTAGTGGGCTCGACAACAACAGGAACCTACTCGCTTGCGATTCGGTGACGTTGATCAAAAATAACAGTTGGGAAAATTTCGAGGTTTCAATTACTTCGGACAAAGCGATAGAAATACTTTTGGTCGAGATCACAGCGGAAGAGCCTTCAAAAGAAAAAAAATCAAGGGTAAAATTGTGGATCGACAACTTGCAGATCGCCTTGGACGGAATTGATCTGTACAGTTGTAAAAGGCTCGATTATGAATATTTTATGGCAGGTATTGGGGATATTAAAGAAAATCAGCCTTTGACCGAACAGTTGGAATTGCCAGAAAAGGTGCTTGACGGCATTGGTTCCCGAATAATTGGGTTTGGCGAATCGGCACATGGGAGCAATGAAATAGCCAAGTCGGTATTCAACAATATCGAACAACTTATTGTCAACCACAATTGCCGCCTTGTGTTGCTCGAATTGCCGATTGATCTGGGGATTAGGATGAACCAGTACATCAATGGAGAAATACTTGAGGAAGATTTGAAGAGATTGGTTTATAAATGCCACTTCGACAATAATGGGCTATGCTCCTTCTTGAGATGGCTTAAACAATATAATAGTACCAATCAGGAGAAGGTTGCATTGTTCGGGTTTGACGATTATTTGGACGATATACCATTCCATATCAATTATTTTTTGCTCGGCAAGAAACCCAAATCTGCGACCATTGATACATTGGTCGGTATGATCAATTTCCAAACTTCAAGATCCTTACCGCTAAAGTTTGCCGAAAAGAATGTTGATGAGCTGACCGCATTGTTTGGTGAAAAGGGGTACAAGACGTTTATCCACTACTTGAAAATCAGGACAGATTCATTGTACCGTATTGTCCCTTTGTCTAAAAGTTATGTCTCGAATGGGATCAACAGGGATTACCTTTTGTGGCAGAACACGAAATTCGCAATCGACAATTTATCGGATGGAAAATCCAAAATAGCGGTTTACTCCCATTTGTCGCACCTGAACAAGAAAGTCCCCATATTTTTTAATTCGGTAAAGTCGCTGGGTGGATATATAGCTGACCAATACGGAGATAATTATTTTTTGATTGGCATGATCATCGGCGATGGAAAAGTATCGACACTTGCATCGAGCAATAAAATGGTTGCCCAGGAAATTGGATTTCCAATATTAAGATCAATTGAGTTTTTAAGTGTTCAGGCTCGGACCGGCAACTTTTATAAACCTTTGCCCATATTATCGACTGTTCCGATTTTGTACAGGGTTATTGGAAGCTACTATTGCGAGGCCAGGGAATTCGAGCCTTCATTTACAGACAAAAGCATGGATGCCATTCTTTTTATCCGCCAAAGCACACCGGCAACCATTTACAACTTTTGAGTATGAAAAAAACACATGGAAATTTGAAGCTGATCCTATTTATCTTGCCGGTAATCTTGCTTTTAGTGTTCAACTCTTTTAAGAAACCTGGTATTTCTGATCGGGTTCTGGGGAAATGGCAATACGCTTTGTACCTTAATCGTGGTGTTGGTAGATATGGTCAAAAAGAAGTAGATGCGATAAAAACTTCAGTTTTAAACTTCGATAAGGACAAAATTTACTTCAATGATGTAACCTTCATTGATACATGTTTTTACATGGATTTGCAATCAATGCCATTTTTTGAACGGGAAAATAAAAAACCAAGTTTTTTCTTAGATGGGCCTTTGGCAATTAAATACTCAGAAGACCTGTTAAGCAAATTTATTAGGCTTGATTTTAATTGTCAACAGAATGGTTTTGGGACGTTCTACCTGAATGGGGATACCTTGATTTTGAATTCAACCGGAGGTGTCACCTTCTTTTTCACGAAAGTCAAACCAAGTCCAACAAGGTCGTTTGCTGAGGATCAAGAACGGGAACTCGTAGATGGCACAGGTTTTCTCTCCTATTTCTCAATGATTGAAGAGGGCAGTTTTAAAGGACAAGTAAGCGGTATCCTGAAGATCGTGTCGGCCAATGGGGATTCTTTATCGGTTAATTATCATTCCGAACCGGCTTTTTTGTCCATCGTTCACGACCCGGCAGAAGTTTATGACGTTAGTTTCAAAAATTATCAGGTAGAAAGTCTTGGCAAACAAGTGCAGGTTAATTACCAGACTTATGCGTTTGCCAATGAGTTTCAGGTCAGGTTGGATGGCATGCCTTACAAGCTTGGGGGAATAGATGGGGGATGCGACCTGGTTATCAATGGGCTAAGCTACGAATATTCAAGCAATGACAAGTCTGAGTATCTATTGTTGCATTTTACAAAAGATGTTGGTTTACGGCTTGATGGCAAAGGTCAGGATCCTGCAATAATTATCAAAAAGGGATCAATGTTGATGTTCAAGATAAATTTTGCAGGAATGGTTTCGACAAAAACAAATTAAATTCTCTTTTTTATGCAAGACTTACCAAATTTTTCAGATATAACAATATTATTTCCTGTCCGCTTAGACACCATTGAGCGGTTGGAAAATACCTTGGCGGCTACTCGATTCCTCGCATCGGCTTTTGAAACGAATATATTGGTCTCGGAATATTCTTCGTATAACAATAGCCTGTTGAACAGGCTATTGGACAAAAGCATCAAATATACGTTTCACGAAGACCATGACCCGATACTTTACCGGACTAAATTCTTAAATGAGATGACCCAAACTGTCAAGACACCTTTTGTGGCCATTTGGGACACCGATGCGATCGCACCTAAAAATCAGGTATTTAAAGCAATGGAGATGCTTAGGAGCGGTGAGGCCGATTTTGTCTATCCATATGAAAGCTATTTTTTCGATACGACTCCCTTGTTGCGAAAGCTTTATCTCGAAGAGCTGGATCTCGGTGTGCTTGAGCAAAATACAAAGAAAATGAAAACAATGTATTCCCCAAATCCTGTTGGTGGGGCCTTCCTTGCTAACCGTCAGGCATATGTCGATTCGGGCTTGGAGAATGAGAATTTTTATGGTTGGGGCTTGGAAGATGGGGAGCGGTATTACAGGTGGCTGAACCTTGGCTATAAGGTCAAACGGGTTACTGGTCCATTGTTCCACCTGAGCCATGGAAGGGGGATTAATAGTACTTTTCACAATCCCGACCAGCCAATCGCCAAACGGAAGGAGATCATTAAGGTAAGGAGAAATACAGTTGAAATTTAATGAATTAAACCTGTTCTAGAAATCTATGAAATGGAAAATCTTTCAATTCAAATTGCAGATAGATTAAGACAGAAAGGATTGACATGTACCAATCATGGCTTAATGCATGGAAACATGGGGTTGTGCCTCTTTTTCTATCACCTGTCGAGGCAAACCAACAATCCCGAATATGAAAAGATTGCCGATGGTTTGCTGGATCAGGTATTTGCAAATCTAAGCACTACAGTTTCTACCGACTTTGAGAACGGATTGGCAGGGATAGGGTGGGGGATTGAATATTTGGTGCAGAACCAATTTGCCGAAGGAAATACCGATGAAATCCTCGAAGAGGTTGACAACAGGGTTTTCAGGGTGTTGAACGAAGAAAACATTCCCACTTTTGAATTGGGCAACGGTCTTACAGGATTTCTCTTTTATTTGATTTCGCGGCTTAAAAACAATTCAAACCCACCATCATTTGCCAGCCGCATCAACCGCGAATTGTTGATCCTGACAATCAATAAATTGGACGAAATCGTTACGGCTCAGTTCCCGTCAATTGTCAAAGAGATGAATTTCGACCTTTTCTGGAAGTTCCCAGTTATGGTTTATGGTTTGTCGGAAGCCTTACAGCTTGGTATTTATAATACTAAGATAGCCAACATGGTAAGGCAGTGGTTGCCTTACTTCGAGGGTTACCTTCCCTCGCTGCATATCAACAGGTTATATCTATCTTTGGTACTGAACCGAATCGCAGTTTTGATCTCCGAAAGGGGACTTTTAAAGCAGGTCCAAATCCTCATGTACGCGACAGACTTTGAAAAGGTAAAAACAGAGGTTGACCTTAACGAGTTCAACCTTCGACTTGGGTGTCCAGGGGCAATGTGGTTGCTGAAACATGCAATGAACGAATTGCCAACAGATTATCCCAATTATAGTTTGATCGGAGAAACCTATCAGGAAATGTCAAATAGTCAAAAGCCAAAGGTTGAGAAATCTGTAATTGGTTTTCCAATGGATGGCACAACGAAATTTGGACTTTCCAACGGGATTTCGGGGATCGGGCTGGCCGACATACTTTGGCCAGAAGTGTTTGGGGAAGATTGATTACTGAAAAATCCTTGTAACATGTGCCATAATCAGAACAGGAATAAACAAATTGTACTTGCACATGGAATAATATGGAATATCCAAAATAGAAAAATATGCATTGATAATGAGAGAAGACAAATTGCCTGTAAGATTGATCATTGAAAGAATACCAGACCAAATCTATGAAAAAAGGATTGGTAAAATTACAAAATCTAAAGTAGTCAACTGCCAACCGTCAGTTGCCTGTTGCCAGCAGCTAGCCGCCTGTTGCCAGCCGCCTAATTAATGATCTCGCATCCCCCTAAATAAGGCACCAAAACTTTAGGTACTACAATCCCTTCGGGTGTCTGGTAATTTTCATAGATCGCAGCAACAATCCGGGGCAATGCCAACGCACTTCCATTCAGGGTATGGGCAATCTGTGGCTTTGAACGCCCCTCCTCACGAAAACGGAGCTTTAGCCTGGTTGCCTGAAAGGATTCAAAATTTGAAACAGAAGAGACTTCCAACCAACGTTCCTGAGCTGCCGACCATACCTCAAAATCGTAGGTCAATGCCGATGTGAAGCTTATATCGCCACCACAGAGGCGCAGGATACGGTAAGGTAAACCGAGCTTTTCAACCAACGTTTGAACATAGGCCACCATCTCATTGAGTGAGTCATATGATTTATCGGGATGTGCAATCTGGACAACCTCCACCTTATCGAATTGGTGCAAACGGTTCAAACCACGGACATCTTTTCCATAAGAACCTGCTTCGCGCCTAAAACATGCAGAATATGCCGTCGTTTTAATCGGCAGGTCTTTGGCCTCAACAATCACATCCCTGAAAATATTGGTAACCGGGACCTCCGCAGTTGGGATCAGATAAAGGTTGTCTAAACCACAATGGTACATCTGATCCTCTTTATCAGGAAGTTGACCAGTTCCGAATCCAGAGGCTTCGTTTACAACATAAGGTGGTTGAACTTCGTTATATCCGTGTTCGCGGGCCTGATCAAGAAAGAAGTTGATCAACGCACGTTGAATCCTGGCTCCAAAACCTTTGTAAACCGGAAAACCGGCCCCCGTGATCTTTACGCCCAATTCAAAATCGATCAGGTTATATTGCGCTGCTAAATCCCAGTGAGGTTTGGCCCCTTCGTGCAAAACAGGCATCACGCCACCTGTCGCCACAATCACATTGTCATCAGCGCCTCTGCCAGGAGGAACCAATTGCGAAGGCAGGTTAGGGAGCAGCACCTGAAGTTGTGCAAGTTCTGCATCTATGGCATCAAACTCGTTTTCAAGACTTTTGATCTGTTCCTTCAGTTGAACGGTCTGCTCTTTGGCGATATTGGCTTCGGATGCTTTCCCATCCTTATAAAGCTGACCTATTTCTTTCGACAACCGGTTCATCTCTGCTTTTTCGGTTTCAGCCTCATTCTGTGCTTCGTTCCGACGTTTGTACAATGCAATTACCTTTTCGACAATCGTACGGGCATCGAACCGCTTAACGGCCAAACGTTCAATGACCAGTTCAGGATTTTCCTGTATAAATTTTAAATTAAGCATATTGAAATCTGAGTTTACATTCTTGATTTAAAAAACCACCTCCAATTTTCAGGGTTTAAAAATACAATAAAAAATCTCCTGTTCCATTACCGAAGTAACAAAACAGGAGATCCAACCTAATTTCCTTATTTCAGGACTATTCTACTGCTTTGTAGGGTTGAACAGAAACATACGATTTGTCATTTCTTTTCTTCTGAAACTCAACGGTTCCATCGATCAATGCAAAAAGTGTATGGTCCCTGCCCATTCCAACGTTTACTCCTGCATGATGGGAAGTACCGCGCTGACGGATCAGAATGTTGCCAGCGGTAGCAGCTTGACCACCATAAATCTTTACTCCCAGACGTTTGCTTTCCGATTCGCGGCCGTTCTTTGAACTACCCGCTCCTTTTTTATGTGCCATGGATAATTTTTTTTAAAATTTACGCTAATACTTCAGTAATTAAAATCTGTGTCAGGTACTGACGATGACCGTTTTTCTTCCTGTAACCTTTACGGCGTTTTTTCTTGAAGACGATCACTTTGTCACCTTTGAGGTGTTTAAGCACCTTGGCGGTTACCGAAGCACCCTCAACAACAGGAGCACCAACACTGATAACACCCTCATTGTCAACTAACAATACTTTCTCGAACGTTACATCTGCTCCCTCATCCTGTGGAAGGCGGTGTACATAAACCTTTCTTTCTTTCTCGACCTTAAACTGTTGTCCGGCGATTTCTACAATTGCGTACATGAATACAATTTATTTTATTTGGGTTCGGAAGGCGGGAAACCTACATCTCCACTTTTTAAAGCCTGCCTGAACAATTGGAGCGCAAAAGTAAACATTCGAAACTATACTACCAAACGGTGGACAAAATATTTTCACTTATTTGATATTTAGGCTCACCCTGAATCCAGCAGACCTGAATTTTCCGTTTTCAAAACCTGCTACTGCTTCAAGGTTCATCAACAAGAACACATTGTTCAGGCCATAACCTGCTTCCAGATAGTTTTTTATTTCTGGCGTGTTCAAGAAATTGACAAATAACTTCTCAGCAATTGTCGTATTTTTAATAAATGGCAATTGCTTAACAATCAGCCGTCTCGTTTGCCAATTGAAATGGCCTTCGGCAAATTGTTTCCCTGTTGAATATTGGTAAAAAGGCAGTAACCTAAAACTGTTGTCATACGACGAAAATAAAAAAGTGGTTGATTGTGTATTGAAATGTTGAAAGTCTTCAAAATACAACCTATTATTGTTCAGGTATTTACCAAATGTAAGGGAATAGGAAAAATGATCATCGATACCAAATTCTTTTCTCTGCCGCATCCCAAACCTTACAAAATCATACCGTGAATTAGTTCCAAACATTGAAGAAAACGCCCCTCTGTATCCCAAAAAAAATGTGGGATATTTACTTGAATCGTACATTTTTATGTTGTTCCTGATCCTGTATCGGTAATGTGGAGTAAATACTAGTGAAAGCCTTCCTGTAAAGGATTGATGATCATTAAGTTGCCATGAGGTAACCGAATTGTTCTCAGGAACATTGGCGAGTATTTCCCGCTCTTTGATGTCAACGAAAGTATAAGTTGAGTTATTTTGCAATGCCCGGTTATCGCTGTATTCTATCGAACCGTTCAGGTTCAGTCCATTGGCAATATCGCGGCTGGCCATCAGTTGAACGAAATCGCGGCGATAGAAACGTTTCAGGTTTTGTTCCTGCAAAAGGGTATAAAATTCATTGGTAAGGACAGACACACCTGATGAACTGTTGTAATCGAGGGTCGTACTTCCCAAACTTGCCGAAACCCAACTATTCGAAATACCATCCAGACGCTTGCTGAAAGCAAACGAAGCATCCAGTTTCTTCCGGGCAAAGGCATAAGCAAAATGTGGTTCCAGGCGCAAGGAGTGTCCTGTACTGTCGGAATGGTAATAACTGAAAGGCAATTCCAATCGCAAACCATCTACTGAATTAAAAGAAAACGATGTGGGATTGACGAGATTTGGAATGGAAAGTACCTCCGTTTTTTTGACCGAGTCGACTGAATAATTGTACATTTTCCCAAAAACCAAATGTTTTAATCGGAATTGCCGCTTTTCGTTCCGCACCGAATCCTGGTATTTTGGATTCGATGAAACCCTTACAAAAGAATCCTTTTTTGTGAAACTATTTTTCTCTGAGGCAGTTAGCGGAATTGGCCTCAACTTTGCCCAAAATGCAGAATCGTTGTTGACCTGTTTTTGGCTCACCTGAAAGGTCGATTTGATCTCCAGTGGTTCGGGCGGGCTGTTCCGTTTGGCTTCCGACTCCATCAGCCTGTTCAATTTAACCGTTTCACCATTCGTCAGCTCCTTCTTCTCCATTAAGGTTGAAATCTGCTTTTGCTTTGGAGTTATTGGTTTTTTTGTAACCTGAGTTGGCTCAACCTTCCCGGTAACCTTATCATATACCTGCTGCTCCTGAGCCAGAAGGGACTTCTGGTTTTCAATAAAGGAGTGGTCCAAGGCATGGTTCAGCGTACTCTGGTATTCACTGATCGAAGCCACATATTTGTATTTCATCTTGAACCCGAATCCCGAAAAATCCATCTCAAAATTGAGGCTGACAGGCATCCAGGTATTTTTATTCACCTCGGCATACAATTGATGTACATCAACATCTGTCATCGGCATACGCAATGACAAATCGGCCGAATGGATGTTCCAGAACAAATCGGCAATATAAATATAACCTGTAAATACATCATTCCCTTTTATTTTGGGTGTCACTTTTATTTTGTTGATCGTACGCCCCTGGTCTTCAAAAGTCCCTTCCAACGCAAAATGATAGGTTTTCAAGGCACTTTTCCCAACTGGCGACACGATCCCATATTTGTCGGCATCGTACAAATTGTTAGTAATCATTCCCATCGGTGAGGTATTGTTATGCTGTCCCGATGAACGCATCGACAACACCTGTTGGTTTACTTTATCAGGAAGCTCAAAGTCGATCTTACTGAGTGTTTCCATCACGAAGGGTTCATTTTCCTTCAGCCCACCCTTTTTCATTTGCTTTTCCATGAGGAAAGGGATCTTCTCAAAAATACCGGAACCTTTTAAATAAACTTTACATGAATACTTCGAAACCTGTTTTTGATAGTAGGGCGCAAAAGCAATAGCGCGACGCATGATATAAAAAGCAGGATCCTCTCCCGAAGCCATCACGATAATTTCAGGGATCCTGTAATTTTGGGTGGTCAACTGAATATTGATCCTCTGAAAGGTTGTGTCAATGACCACATCATGCGATTGGGTCTGATAACTAAGGGATTGGAAAAGTATGTTCCATTTGCCCTTAGGAAGTTTGAGCTCATAATTGCCTTCAATATTTGAGGTTGTTCCTGTGGATAACTTTGGGACATAGATCGTTGCAAAAGGAATGGCTTCACCTGTGGAACTGGATATTCTCCCACTGATACCTTGGGAAAACAAATCGACCGTGTAGGCCAACAGCATCAAAACCAACAATAGTCTTAGTAAAATCATAGATAATAGATTATTGAAATCGGTATGTCAAAATAAACGATTTTTTTTGTAAGTTCGGAAATCCAAATTATCAGACACATGAACACATTCAGCAGGCGAAATTTTATTAAGACCTCAGCACTCGGTGGAATAGCAGCATCCAGTATATCAAATGTTTACGCCATCAGCAATGAACAAGAAGTTATTAAGAAAGAAAGTACGGTTGCATTGACCACGGGTGACAACCGCGCCGATCTCGCCTTTCGTGCCTTACAACCATTTGCAAAAGAGATCAGACAATCAATTGGCAACCGTAGAGTTGTTCTCAAACCAAACAACGTTTTGAACAATGTGCCATTGACATCGACCCATGTTGACACCCTTGAGGGGATTTTGGAATTTCTGAAATCGATAAAGAAATTGGACCATGTCATCATTGCTGAATCGGCTGCCAATGGCCCAACCCTGGATGGCTTCGACAATTATGGGTATTTCCGGTTGATGAATAAATATCCGGTTAAATTGGTTGACCTTGACCAGCAACCCTATGATATTCTTAATGTTTTTGATGAAAAAGATTTCAGGCCACATGCCATGCGGATGTCACACGTATTGCTCGATCCGGACAATTTTATCGTTTCGGTTGCCCGGATGAAAACCCACGACCGGGTGCTTGCCACATTGTCGTTAAAAAACATTGTATTCGGGGCACCTATCAAGGATGCCGGTTTTTCATGGACCCCCCAACGTAAAGAGGGTGCCAAAAGCGATAAGGCAATCGCTCATGGAAGTGGTTTTCGGGGGATCAACTTCAACCTGTATTCCCTTTCCAAATATTTGCACCCACACCTTGCATTGATCGACGGTTTTGAAGGGATGGAGGGAAATGGTCCCAACTCAGGGACGCCTGTTGATCACCGTATTTGTGTGGTCAGTACCGACTGGCTGGCTGCCGACCGTGTTGGGATTGAATTGATGGGCATCGATTTTAAAAATGTCGGATACCTGAATTTCTGTAACCAAACGGGAATGGGAACCGGCGATCTGGACAAAATCGAGATCATCGGTGAACCCCTTGCCAACCACATCAGGAGATACAAATTGAACGACAATGTTGAAAAACAGTTGATCTGGATGCAACCGGTGAGTTAGTGCCAAAAGATTTAGACATGAAAGAAAATACACCTGCCATTACCACAGAAAACCAAGAATTGACCAAGGAATTGGAACGATTGAACTTGGAATTTTTGGACTTTTTTGCACGGCACAAGGAGATGGTGGATAATGAATCTGTGATACTTACATCCCTTTACCTTGAAAAATTGGGACTCCTACAACTTGAATTGCTCGAGAAGCAGACCGAATCTGCGAGGCTCAAGATGAAAATGGACCTGATACAAGCTGCCATTAACAGGGATGATAAACCAGATTTAAGGGCGATAGAAACGGTCATAAACAAACGGTTACAGAATTATTATGCCGAGATCCAACTCCAATCAGCTGCGTTGAATGAAGCAAAAGAAGTCCTCTCCCATTTGATTTCACCTGAAAAATACCAGAAGTTGAAGGAAATATTCAGGGTACTTTGCAAAAGGCTGCATCCAGACTTGAACCCAAATCAAACAGAAGAGGAAAAGGATTTGTTCATAAAAGTAAAAGCCGCATACGACTTGAGGAAACTAAGTGATTTGCAAAGCATTCTGTTATTTTTGGATGATTCCAAAACAGAAAACCTTGCAAATATCCCAGGCTATGAAAAAAAAGACCGAATCGAATATTTAAAAAAGAATATTTTGGTATTAAATGATAAAATAGATCAATTAAAACAGACATTTCCGTTCAACATTGAAAAATTAATATACGATGATGGCTATATCCGCCATAAGCAAGAGGAAATACATGACCAAATTAAAACCATAGAGGAAAAAATAGCAGGGTTTTTAAACATCATAACCATAATGACCAATGAATGAATCCATATTGCCTGTAACGCCTGGTTTGCTTGCTCTTCTAAGCAATGAAAAAAACAGGCTTTCACCTTTTGTCCATGAAATTTTTCTATTGGAAATTGTTGTTGCAGGAACAAGCCATTGCAAAGAAATTGAGGAAATTGATAACCAGATAATTGCCGAGAAAATCTTGACAATGAAAAGAGAGCCTGATAATCAATACGACGAATTTGCCATTGCAATTTACTGCGATAGCGTCAGAATTGGTTTTGTTCCAGCAGAAATGAATTTGGTCTGTTCGCGATTAATGGATGCGGGTAAACGGTTCTTTTGCAGGGTTGTTTCAAAGAATTGGAAAAACAAATGGCTAAAAATAAATGCTAACATCTATATGGTTGAATGAGAGTGTTCAAAAGGGATTTTTATTCCTTCTGAACACTCTCATTCAATAATAGACCAGTCAATTATAAATTCTCAGCCAACTCCTGCTTGAGTTCATCAATCAATTCCTTCACCGAAACGATCTCTGTACACCTGTAAGCATTTGCACCGGCAAAAACAAAAGAATCCAACAACTCACCTTTTGAAGCTGTAACTAACACTTTGGCAATGCAATAAGGTGCAACTTTCGGATCACAGGAACGAAGGCAATGGTGTGGACACTTAAATGGAATAGTTTCCCCTGCTTTGATCTTATCTACAAACACATTCTCAATCACCCTACCAGGTAACCCAACCGGACTTTTAATGATTGTGATGTCCTCCTTTTTGGCATGGATATAAGCTTGTTTAAATTCGTCTGCCACATCACATTCATGAGTGCAAACAAAACGTGTTGCCATCTGAACCCCGGAGGCACCAATTTTCAGGAACCTGGCAATGTCTTCACCTGTATAGATGCCACCAGCAGCTATGACGGGAATTTCTTCATCCAATGTTTTGACATAATCGACCAACTCCTGAACCAAATTTTCGAGGGTTGGGGCAGTCCCTTCGACCAACTGCTTAAAATCATATCCAAGATGTCCTCCGGCGAGTGGCCCTTCAAGGATCACTGCATCAGGGATATGGTTGTAATTTTGTTTCCACTTTCTATAGATAATGCTAAAAGCTCTTGCTGATGAGACAATTGGAATCAGTTTTATCCCCGAACCTGCAGTAAGCTTTGGCAGATCAAGCGGCAAACCTGAACCACAGATAATCATATCAACCTTTTCTTCAACACAAACCTGCACCAACTGCTCATAGTTCGAGAGCACAACCATCACATTCACACCGATCACACCATTGGTCAATGATCTTGAGGTACGGATTTTTTCGCGCAAAGCCTCGTTGTTGATTTTTACGAAATCGGCAGCCCGTGCATACTCAAAACCGCCCAATCCAACACTAGCGATAATACCTGCACAACCTTCGTTTGCAACTGCTGAAGCTAATCCTGATCCTGAAACCCGCACACCCATTCCCCCTTGAATGATGGGTGGGTTGATTTCCAAATTTCCGATTTTTAAGGAGGGAACTTGATATGTCATGTGATCCTTTTTAATTGACAGTTGAAGATCTTATTGTTCAACCATCGTATAATACAATATAAACCAAATAGTTAGTTTGAGAACCAATAACTCCCCGTAGGGCTGTTAATGATTTCTTAACACAATGATAGAAATTAAAACTTGAATAACTAATACAGCTCCGAAAAAAATATTTCAAATCCCCATTCCAATCCTTTAGATTTTTCAAATTAAACATTGGAAATCCGTTTATCCAAACACTATTTTATCAAAAATTAATGCAATTTTTAATGCTTGAGGTATTTTTCAAAAAACTGGTCCTGCTCCCACAATAGGTGTAAAATATTCTCCTTAGCAACATAACTATGCGCCTCTTTAGGTAATAAAACCATCCGAACCGGAGCACCCAATCCTTTCAAAGCCTGAAAATACCGTTCTGTTTGCAGGGTAAAAGTCCCGGGATTGTTGTCGGCATCACCATGTACCAATAATAAAGGTGTTTTCATCTTGTCTGCGTTCATAAAGGGTGACATGGTGTTGTACACTTCGGGGGCTTCCCAATAATTACGTTGTTCGTTCTGAAAACCAAATGGCGTCAAGGTTCGGTTATAAGCACCGCTTCGGGCGATTCCACACGCAAACAGATTACAATGGGTCAATAAATTGGCTGTCATAAAGGCTCCGTATGAGTGTCCTCCTACCCCAACTTTTTTACGGTCGATGTACCCCAACTCGTCCACAGCATTGATGGCAGCCTCCGCATTGTCCACCAACTGTCCAATAAAACTGTCATTTGGTTCAGTTTTTCCCTCACCAATAATAGGGAAGGCGGCATCATCAAGAACGACATAGCCTTTGGTGACCCAATAAACAAACGACCCGTAATAGGGAAACGTAAACTCATTTGGATTGGAAGAACTTTGTCCTGCACTACTTTTGTCCTTGTATTCAGCAGGATAGGCCCAGATCAACAAAGGCAACTTCTCCTTTTTCGATTTGTCGTAACCAGCAGGCAAATATAATGTCCCCGAAAGTTCAACACCGTCCTTACGTTTGTATTTGATCAACGTCTTCTCAACATTGGCTATGCTCTTAAATGGGTTGGGAAATTGTGTCAGTGCAGTTAACTGATTGTTTTTCTTGATATTCCTCAAATAATAGTTTGGATAATCCGTTTTGGATTGGATCTGAACGAGTACGTCACCCTTCTTAACATCAAGAACCGAAAAGATCTTTTCAAGCTTATCGGTAAAGGTTGACTTATATATACGACTCGTTTTCTGTGTTTTAATATTCATCTGATCAATAAATGGGAACTGTCCATCTTTTGTATAACCATCCCCAATGAGGAAGAGGTTGTCTTTTTCAAGAAGCAACACATCCCGGCTGAATTGGTTCTTTTTTGTTTCAAAATTACCGGGATCTGAATAAATGTCCTGCGAATTTCGTGTTGATATGATTTGTGGTACCTGACCCACGCTGCCAGGGTTAAAAAGATAGGTGCGTGTATTTCTTGTATCGAACCAGTTATCGTACATCACAGCCAGGGACTCATTGCCCCAGATGATCCCTGCAAACCGATCGATTGTTTTTGCTATCAAAACAGGATTGGAACCAAAAGGTGCATCCCACTGATAGACAGCATCCCTGAACTCGACTTTGTTCTGAGGATCGCCTTCATCAAGTGCCTCTACATAATAAAGGGAGGAAGGAAGGTCGTTCCGCCAGTTCATGTTGCGAGGACCTTTGCGGACAGCCATAAATCCTTTTGGAAGTACCTCATTCAATGGCACTTCGTTGACCACTTTGATCACCTTGCCAGACAAATCATAAACAACACTTTTCAATGGAAACCTGTTCAATGGAACAAGGTAGGAAAATGGCTTTAGTATTGTAGTGACCATCAGATAATTACCATCAGGTGAAAACCCTTCACTATAATACATTGCTTTACCCATCAACAATTCCGTCTGCCCATTCAAATCCGTTTTATAGAGTTCGGAAGTTACCAAAGTTTCGAAATTGAATTCATCCGTTTTGTTCTTTAGCATGTCGGGATAGGTTCGGTTCGGTGCCTTTACGCCAGCACTGTTCGAGATAATTGGACCTGAAGGGATTCCTTTTTTCGAATCGATCAATGCCGGTCGGTTAACAGCAATAACTTTGATCAGTAAATGTTCATTATCTGCGTACCAACTAAATGGCCTGCCAAGGTTGGCATTGAGCGGTTTATCCGTTATCCTTTTGGCAGTTGCTGATGGAATATCCAGCACCCAAAGCTCCACGGCATTGGAGGTAGTATTTGTAAAAGCCATCTTCTTCTCATCGGGCGACCACGCAAGATTGGCAATCCGTGGATTGGCTGGCAAACCTTGAACCTGCATCAGGTT
>JBAXWR010000329.1:0-7565 GCA_037128295.1 Mariniphaga sp. | reverse complement strand
TAAAAGCATAAAGTATCTGTTGGCAGTTTTAAATTCTTCAATTGGCAAATGGCTGGTTCAGGAATATGTAACCAAATTGGATACAGGCGGATACATGATGCAGAAGACATTTTTGGATAAAATCCCGATTTATTTCCCATCATTATCAGAAGAAGAACCATTCATCCAATTGATTGATAAAATCATTGAAAGAAAAAGTCATGACCCAATAGCCAACACCCTGGATCTTGAAAAAGAAATAGATGAAATGATTTTCAAACTCTATGGCCTCACGGAAGAGGAAATAAAAATCGTGGTGAAATCCTGAATGTATTTATGAAGAACGGCCTTTAATGGATTAACTGAGGTTTATCTTTACAACTCATTTTCTATTTGTAACTTTGCATCCTTGAAAAATCAGGACTTTAAACAAGTGGTTATGTCAGAAAATATTAAAAATCAATATATTGAGATCAAAGGGGCGCGGGTTCACAACCTGAAAAACATCGATCTTCAGATTCCGCGCAGCAAGATGGTAGTAATCACGGGCCTTTCAGGTTCTGGAAAATCTTCCCTGGCATTCGACACCCTATATGCTGAGGGGCAACGGCGTTACGTTGAAAGTTTATCTTCTTATGCGCGTCAGTTCCTTGGCAGGATGGACAAACCCGATGTTGACTATATCAAAGGGATCCCTCCGGCAATTGCCATTGAACAAAAAGTAAATACGCGCAACCCGCGTTCGACAGTTGGCACTTCTACCGAGATTTACGATTATATCAAGCTTCTTTTTGCGAGAGTTGGCAGAACCTACTCCCCCATTTCGGGGAAGGAGGTTGTTCACCATGAAGTGACCGATGTTGTGAACGCGATCATGTCCCATCCCCATGGAACAAGGGTGATTCTTCTGGCACCTTTTCAGATCAATAAGGATCGGTCGTTGGCACAGGAGGCGGACCTGCTTCAACAACAAGGGTTTACCCGTCTTGAAATGGATGGCGAAGTGGTGAGGATTTCTGATCTTGATCCTGTGGCATCTGCAAAGAAAAAAATGAAAGTCGTCAATATTGTAATCGACCGGTTTGCAGTTTCGGATGATGAAGATTTGCAAAGCCGTGCAGCCGATTCGATACAAACTGCATTCTATGAAGGGAAGGGCGAGTGTATCGTCAGGATACAGACGGATCAGGAATCAAAACAATTGAGTTTTTCGAATCGCTTCGAAGCTGACGGGATCCTGTTTGATGAGCCATCACTCCACATGTTTAGTTTCAATAACCCAATCGGAGCATGTCCTGTTTGTGAAGGCTATGGAAGAACGATCGGGATCGATGAAGATCTTGTGATCCCCAACAAATCATTATCAATTTACAATGAGGCGATTGTGTGTTGGAAAGGAGAGAAAATGAGCGAATGGAAAGATCAGTTGATCCAACATTCTGACAAGTTTAATTTTCCGATCCACAAACCTTATTTTGACCTTTCGCCTGCACAGAAAAAATTGTTGTGGACTGGCAACCAATATTTTGAAGGGTTGCACGCTTTTTTCAAAAGCCTTGAAGAACAATCCTATAAAATCCAATACCGTGTGATGCTTTCGCGTTACCGGGGTAAAACGACCTGCCCGGAATGTGAGGGGACACGTCTGAAAAAAGAGGCTTCCTATGTAAAAATTGGGGGAAAAGCAGTAGCCGATCTTGTGAATCAACCTGTTGATCAATTGGCCTCCTTTTTTAAAAACCTGCAACTCACAGACCATGAAAAGGTTGTGTCCGACAGGTTGTTGATCGAGATCAATAACCGCATCGATTTTTTGTGCGATGTCGGTCTGGGTTACCTTACCCTGAATCGGCTATCTTCCTCCCTTTCAGGTGGCGAATCGCAAAGGATCAATCTGGCAACATCTTTGGGGAGCAGCCTTGTCGGTTCCATGTATATACTTGACGAACCATCGATTGGATTACATTCGCGCGATACAGTCAGGCTGATAAAAGTGCTTCGGAAATTGCAGAAACTTGGGAACAGTGTGATCATTGTAGAACATGACGAGGAGATCATTCGCGATGCCGATATGATCATCGACATTGGCCCATTGGCTGGCAGAAACGGTGGCGAGGTAGTTTTTCAGGGATCGCATCAAGAACTAGCTCTGGATACCAAAAGTCTTACTGCCAAATATATAAATGGAATCGAAAAGATTGACCTTCCCCTTATACGGCGCAAATGGAACAATTACATCGAAATTTTGGGGGCTCGTGAGAATAACCTCAAAGCGGTTGACGTTAAATTTCCACTTAATACCCTTACTGTCGTTACAGGAGTCAGCGGTTCCGGTAAATCTTCGCTGATCCGAAAAATCCTCTATCCTGCTCTGGCAAAACATCTTGGGGGATATGGCGAAAAAACTGGTGAACACACCCGTATGCAAGGTGACCTCTCATTACTTACGGCAGTTGAATTTGTTGATCAGAATCCTATCGGGAAATCCTCTCGATCGAATCCTGTAACTTACCTGAAAACCTACGATGACATCCGTAAGCTTTATGCTGACCAACAAGCTTCTATAATAAACGGTTTTACAGCTTCCCATTTTTCGTTCAACATTGATGGGGGAAGGTGCGACGAGTGCCAGGGCGAAGGAGAGATAAAAGTTGAGATGCAATTTATGGCCGATATCCACCTGACCTGTGAAAGCTGTAACGGTAAGCGTTTCAAGGCTGATGTCCTGGATGTGAAGTTCAAAGGAAAGAACATTTTCGATATTTTGGAAATGACTGTTGATGAGGCAATTGTATTCTTTTCGGAAAAGGATAAAAATGAAGGGAAAAGGATTGCCAAAAAATTGATGCCTTTGCAGGATGTCGGTTTGGGATATGTAAAGCTCGGACAGTCATCGAGTACCCTTTCCGGAGGTGAAAGTCAGCGCATAAAATTGGCTTCCTTCCTGGCAAAGGAAAAAGATTCCCCAACCATGTTTATATTTGATGAGCCCACAACCGGATTGCACTTTCATGACATCCGTAAGTTGCTTGGGGCGATTGATGCGCTTATTTCCCGTGGCCATTCGGTGATCATCATTGAACACAATACTGAGGTGATCAAAGTCGCGGATTGGATAATCGACCTGGGTCCTGAAGGTGGAGATACTGGAGGTTACAAGGTATTTGAAGGAATACCCGAAGATATCGTCAAATGTGAAGAATCTTATACGGGGAAGTATTTGATTGATAAATTAAAATAGTTTGAAATGGGTGGAAGAAAAAAGAAATAGATTAAAATAGTTTGAAATATGATCTTTTAATCATTCAACATTAAAGACCGGATGTTGATTATTTTTCCACAATAATGTAACCTCTACGAAGTATTTTTTATGCTTTTTGGGCAGATGGTGATGCCGGTAAAATCTTGTAATCGCCTTTATACTATACCAATAAAAAAGGAAATTCGGTCTGGACACTTCCCTTAAATTTGCTAAACGATTTCGAATGTCCGCTTAGAGTTAAATAATTTAATTCAATTATTGATCCAAGTTAATTT
Organism: Mariniphaga sp.; assembly: GCA_037128295.1. Classification (GTDB taxonomy): domain Bacteria; phylum Bacteroidota; class Bacteroidia; order Bacteroidales; family Prolixibacteraceae; genus JAAFHB01. The sequence continues at coordinate 4,049 of JBAXWR010000329.1, read as the reverse complement.
TAGATTAATTTTATCAGCTTAAAGTCAATGGATCGGGAATGGAAATAATGAGGAGATATTTGGCAAGGCAGAAATTAAAAACGATATTATTTTTCGTTTTAATTTATATGATTGGGGTTGCCGGATTACAAATACATCAAACTGAGAAATTCTTTATCCTCCTGATCCCATTTGCACTCCTGATCAGTTTTATTGCCATATTGCTGTTCCATAAATCATTAAAAAGTGCCAATACCCGGTTTGTGTTTTTCATTATTTTTCTGCTAAGTTTTTTGGTCGAAGTTGCCGGTATCAGTTTTACCTGGATATTTGGAAATCTGAGTTTTGGCAAAGGGCTAGGCTTTAAGCTTTTTGCGACACCAGTAATGATCGGTATTTATTGGGTTATGCTTGTTTATTGCAGTGCTTCTATCATGGAACGGTTCAAACTGCCAAACAGCCTGAAAATTCTATCCTCTGCACTTCTGATGCTATTGTATGACCTTGTATTGGAGCAGATTGCCCCTTTTTTGGATATGTGGTACTGGAACAACGATACAGTTCCGCTTCAGAACTATATGGCATGGTTTATTTTGGCCCTTAGTTTCCATGCCTTGGTTAAATGGAAAAAGGTTAAAACAGAAAACCCCCTTGCACCCTCAATATTTATTTGCCAGTTTCTGTTTTTTCTGGGGATTATGTTGCTGTTCAAGTAGTCTTGAAGTAAATATTATTACAAAGGTTTTTGCATGAAATACTTATGAAGCAATAACAGCAAACCATCCCTGCGTATCGGTTTTGAAATGTAATCATTGCACCCTGCTGATTTTGCCCTTCTTCTTTCACTTGTAAGTGCATAGGCTGTTTGCACGATGATAATGACCTCCTTATTATATTTGCATATTTCCTGCATCGCTTCGTATCCATCCATTCCTGACATTTTTATATCCATCAACACAAGGTTAATGTCGGTATTTTCGCGGCAGGCTTCAACAGCATCCAATCCGTTCCGTACCAATAAAACATCCCTGGAATATTTCTCCAATATAATTTTCAGGAAATCGGCGGAAACTTCATCATCTTCAGCTATCAATACCTTGAGGGGTTTTATTTGATATTCAAGGGCATGATCAGGAATTGTATTGTAGCTGGGGTTGTTTTCTTCAGACCCACTATTGAAAGGTAAGGTGAAATAAAACACCGATCCTTTGCCGATTTCGCTTTCGACCCAAATTTTTCCACCCAGCATTTCGACATACGCCCTTGTAATGGCCAAACCCAGGCCGGCTCCCTCATATGCCCTTTTATTTCCGGTATCAGCCTGAACAAACCGTTCAAAAATGGATTTCTTTTTTTCTCTGGGAATTCCAATACCGGTATCTTTGACATAGAACTGTAGAGACGCCATGCATGGCGTCACTACCAGATCGTATCCAAATTCAATTGAACCGGTATCGCTGTATTTGATCGCATTTTTGACAAGGTTGGTGAGGATGGCATAAACCTTTTCACGGTCAGTTGTTATGATGGCAGCCTTCTTCTTTAATCCATTCCGGAACGTAAGCTGCATTCCTTTTTTATGGACTTCAGGCTTAAAGAACGTAAACAGGTATTCAATCTGCTCATTGATGTTCGTTTCCGAAAGGAAAACGTTCATTAAACCCGATTCGATTTTGGATATTGAAATAATATCGTTAATGATATTCAACATTCGGACGCCACTTTTCTCTATAATACCAATGTACTCCAGTTGTTCTTCATTGGTTAATTTTGGTTCTTTAAGGAGTTCTGCAAAGCCCAGGATACCATTCATGGGTGTGCGGATTTCGTGGCTCATATTCGCTAAAAAAGAAGATTTTAACCGGTCGCTTTCCTGCGCCTGTTCTTTGGCAGAAATCAATTACAACTCTGCCTGTTTTCGTTCTGTAATGTCAATGAAGATTTCCAGTAAAGCCTTTTTGCCATTAAAAATCATTAAAGTGTGGCTGATTTCAAAAACCTTTCCTCCTATCACACCCTTGGTTTCATAGTTTTTAGTCTCGCCGACTTGAATTCCCCAATGCAAAGGACAACCCAGGCACTGTTTCTGATCGTCACGGTATATTTCCCGGCATTTTTTACCAATACCCATTTCTCCGAAATGCTGCTTAAAGCTTTCACCCATAAATAGGATGGATCCATTCTCATCCACGATATCGATTCCAAAAAGGATGGTTTTCAAATATGATTGATTAAATTCGTAGCTCAACTGAAGCTCCGATTCGGCCTGTTTGCGCTGCGTAATATCTGCTGCCGTGATATAGCAATTTTCTCCCTTTTCCGTAACGACGCCGTCAAGGTGGACAACCATTGGCGAACCTGCCATTGTGGATAAGTCCAATTCACAACTTTCTTTTGTGCCGGTACGAAATGCAGAACTCAGAAAAAGGTCAAAGACTGGAAGTGAATCTTTGGAAACGAAATATTGGAATCGTTTCATGATCAGGAGCGCACGTTCTTTTCCCAATATTTTTGCACCTGTAAGGTTTAATTGAGATATTTCACCATTTCTGGAGAGTGTAAAATAGCCGGATGGCGAAAAATCGTATAAATCGATGTATTTTTCCGAAGCAATTTCAACCTGTTCTTTTCCCAATATAAGTTCCTGGTTCTGAAGCTCCAATTCAATCTGATGCACCTGGAGTTCATGAAGGAGCTTATATACCTCTGCTTCTGACAGTTCGGGTATTGTCTTGGTCGACCTGATGCTTAACAATTCCTCAGCTTGCTGCCGAAGGTTCGTCCCCTCTGTCGTGTTCTCCTTTTCCATGGTGTAAAAATTACTGTTTTTCTTCACATGCCAATGTTTCACTGATGAAGCATTGGATTACCTTAACCCATCTGCCATCATCTGTTGTGATTGGAGTCTCTTTAGATATTAGGGTAGCAAGAACCTGTCGCGCATGAAGATCTATTTCGGGATACTTTAAATCTGAGGCAAGATCGGTAAAATATCTGCCAATATCCGTATTGCGAAGCTTGAATATTTTGGTTACATGATCTGTATATTTCCTGATTTTCAATTCTTTATCAAGAAACAATGTAGCAACTCCTGTACTGTTGAGCAAGTTCTTCATGTCATCGTTTGCCAGTACAAAATCGCCTATTTTACTTTGCAGCTCAACATTTACTGCTTGTAATTCCTCGTTAAGGCTCTGCATCTCTTCTTTTGAAGTGGTGAGTTCTTCGTTTGTACTCTGCAATTCCTCGTTTGTCGATTGTAACTCTTCATTGGTGGACTTAAGTTCATCCTGCGAAGTCTGCATTTCTTCCAAAAGGTGTTGCATGTTTTCCTGGCTTCGCCTTAGTTTACCCTCCATCTCCTTGACCTGTTCGCTTGAATTCCTTTTCCCTGACTTTAGATTTGCATCCTGTTCAACTTTTGCTGTAACATCGGTAAACAGTAACATGATCAGTCCTTTAATCGAATTCTAGGTATCCAAACATTGAAGTGTCACATCAACAATAAGGGTACCCCCATTGGTTCCAACCTTTAGGTTTCGTAAAATAATTTCGTCGAAATTTTGCACTGCTTTGCGTATGGCCCCGGGAAGTTCATCCCGTAAACCCTCACGTGCCATCACATAAATGTTATACGTTGCTTTGCCCGCAAATACCACCATCTCACGAATTGAAGCCGCAACCCGATATCCTTCGGGTTCCAGTATAAAAAACCGGCCAAGCCGTTCTGCAGAAACATCGTTTACAATATTTAACGAGTAAAGCCCCTTGCGGGCTTTGTCGATGGCATCCTGGTCGAGATCGGTAGCGAAAATCTGCATACTAAGGTTTGCTTTGTTTTTCGTTTCTAAAAGGGCCTATTTAAAAGCAATGGCCAATGAATAAGCCTCCTCACCGGTAGAGTAGGCCACCACCCATGCGCGTAGGGTGGTCCTGTTAGGCCATTTATTGATCATATCCGGAAGGATCTGTACTTTTAGCTTTTCCCAAACATCGGCGTCCCTGAGAAAGCTGGTCACACCAATCAAAATCTCTTTAAAAAGGATCTCCACTTCTTTGGGATTTTCCTG
>JBAXWR010000328.1:0-7572 GCA_037128295.1 Mariniphaga sp. | reverse complement strand
ACCGCGACGCCAATTTAAAATTCACGGCCCGTTCCGATAGTGGAGAACTCTTTTATATCAGTTTGCTTGTTGGGGAGGACCGGTTCAAATATACAATTAACCATCTGGGAACCAATCGAAGCCTTTTCAAAATCAATTCTGAGAATAATTATCAGTATGGGGCTTCAAGTTTCTATGGCCGTACCTGGAAAAATGGAAATATAACCAACTTTTCAACCTCGTGGTCATCACTGGAAACAGATTTATCTGATATTCAACAATATATAAACTTAAATACAAGCGATGATGTGATTGTCAAGCACGATAATCTTACACACAACAGGATCTCTGAGTCCACAGCGCGCGTTGATAATTACATAACCATCAATAAGTCACATCTTCTTGAAGCTGGGATGGGATATGAAATGAACGATGTTATTTTACGTGCCGATTCCGCTGGGATCAACCAGACAAGCTTAAAAACGATTGTCTCCAGGGCAAATGGATATGTTCAAGACCACCTTACTTTATCGGGAGGTATTGATATTAAATTGGGACTTCGTGCCGATTACCCGTTTAACCTGAGTCAATTGTACCTTCAGCCGCGGATTTCAACAAGTATAAATCTCAGTGAATCGACAAAATTCAATGCTGCCTGGGGAATTTACAACCAGTTTATCACCAAAAGTTCAGTTGTCGATGACCTTGGAAATTACCGCTATTTCTGGACTTCATGCAACAACAAAGATATCCCGGTCCTTAAGGCTGTTCATTGGATTGCTGGAGGTTCATATCACAAAAATGATTTAACGATCAGTCTCGAAGCATATTTTAAGCACACCGATGGCATGACACGTTTCATCAATAAGAATCAACGGTTTAAAGATTTGATATATAAGGGGGAAGGCCGGAGTTTCGGGCTCGACCTCTTCATAAAAAAAGACTATAAAGGTCAATCCGCTTGGGTTTCATATACTTTAAGCAAAACTGAAGAGCGGTTTTCCTATTATCCGAATAACAGCTACCGTATTTCACCCCAGGATCAACGACATGAAATAAAAGCTGCCGTCTTATTTAATATTAAAAAATTCAATTTCTCAGCGAACTACGTTTATGGTTCCGGTTTCCCGTTAAGTACCGGAACATTTACCAATCCAACCTATGTGGAACCAGATTACAATCGGATGGATGTTGCAGTTAATTATCGGTTTAATTTAAAAATGGTAGCATGTGAAACCGGTTTTTCTATCCTGAACCTTTTTAATTCACAGAATATCAGGTATTCAAATTTTGAGAGGGTACCTGTTGACCAATCGAGTTCGATAAACATATATTCAGAGGCACTTCCATTCTCGCCTCGCGTATCGCTGAGGTTGATTTATTGATAGCCGTCAGTAGATCAACTATTTATGGCTAATTCCATCATGATAAAACCAACCTTTTCATTTTTAAAGATTTTGGGGATACATCGCAATACAGCAGGATGAAAAAGGATTGCACCACCCTTATTTACTAAACAATCAACAGGTTTACAATTACTTGCAATTTTATCAATTTCATCGGGGCTTAATATTTTTTTGTGAGATCCTGGAACAACTTCGAATGAAAATGTCTTTGCAACAGCGGGCGATAGTAATACAAAAACCATAATCCGGTCATTTTTATCAGATTGATGCAATTCAAAACACATGTCGGGAACTGAGTAAAATCTCTTTGCCGTGATAAATCCGGCGGAACATGAGATTTGGGACAAAATCTTTTTGATCTGGCGATTTAAAAGAACTTCCTTTATTTCACGGTCATTCATCAGATCAATAACCTGACCGTTATTCAATTCTCCAATAGAACCCTGAATCTTTGAAATGAAAAGGTGCAACTGATCGAGTTCTTTTTGAGTAAACATTTTTTGGACTGTAATAAACCCTTTCAACAAGAAATTAATTCTGGCCGAACTGAGGTCTTTTTCGGTCATGATTGTTTGGTATTGATCGACTGAATGATTTAACCTATTGAAAATAACTCTTTTAAGCCTTTCCGGCGAAATAACAACAACGCCGTCACCCAATCCAAGAATTTCTATCTCCAGTTCAAAATTGTGTTGTACCTCCAGTGAAATAGTGATTCCCTCTTCATCGCTGGAAATTAGTTTTTGCGAAGGATGGAATGGTTTTGTCAGAACATAGGGAGCATGTCTCCGGTTAATATACAAGGTTACTTTTTCGGGCTGCAAATTCTGACTTACCGTAACACCAATCACATCTTTAAAATAGGTTGCAGAATCGAAATCTTCCATTTCGGTGAAAGTTTTTTCAGTCCGTTTAATCGCTATGATCCTGTCAATGGCCAGGTTATAAAGTGGATGGGAATTGTTTTTTGAACCAATCAGGAACCACCTGTTTCGGAATTCCTTAAGCAGATAAGGATAAAACTGAAAAGTCTGTGCCTGTCTGGCAGTAAACGATTGGTAGGTCAACTCAATAATGCTTTTCCGGATGATGGATTGATAAAGAGTTTCTAGAAATTCAAGCCCTTTCAGGTTATCATTTTTCTCAAAATCAATGACCGGTTTCCTGTTGATCTTTTTTGAATAAACATGGTCTTCCAATTTTTGGACCACAGTGTCCAGCTCCCTGAAATAGGAGAAGCCCTTAAACTGTTTGAGGAAATCAACGGTTTCCATTAATTTGTTCAGGTCGTTCTCCGAAACCGGAATATTCATGATACTATAAGTTGAATCTTCATAAGCATAGTATTTCTTCTCCCTTACAACGATTGGGGCATTGTAACCAAGCTTGTCGCTTCTCATCAGTTGGATGTCCAATTGAACAGTCCGTTGGCTCACCCCTTTCCTGATCCCTTCATATTCATACAAGCTTTCGGAACACGCTTCGACCAAATCGTCCAGGGTCCATTTCCTGTACTTGTTCTGAAGGCACAAATCAATTGTTTTATACCTGATTAAAGCATTCCTGTTGACCGGCATCGTTTTTTTTCAAAAATAATCAAAAATATTTAGAACTGCGCAAAAAGGTTGCGTAGTAGCATTTCATCTTTGCAGCATAAATTCGATAGATGTTCTTTGAATTTGATAATATTGAGCGTTTGCTCTGAAAATCTTCCTTAACCGGGAGCGAGGTGAAAGGTTGGCGGTAAAGACCTGATGCGGGCTTCAGGATAGCCCCATAGTGCTGCATTCGATTGAATAACAGTATGCTGCTTTGCCGGTAATTGTTTCATCACCATTGGACAGTAACTCCAGCAAAAGGTGAAGTTGGCCACTTCATTAAAAATGGCCACCAAAAGTTGATAGGGTAAACCTGCTGATTAATATATTTCAAATTAACCAGTAATTTGGAAGGAGCCTGGGAATCTGATGGCTGCAAAACGATGATTTATTTGTGGGTGAAGCATTTTTATTGGATAAGCATTGCTTTTGTCAATAAAAACCCTGACCAGAAAGGATCTCATTTAACTTGCATAAAATCTGGTTTTCCGCTTCTGACAAAGGGTTTGCCCGACAGCTTTCATCGGAAGGAAATTAATAATGACTTAATAATTAAAGCTATGAGAAAAATTAGGATCAACAAAGGAACTGTGGCCTTGGTGTTTAGAAAAGGCGATTACAACAGGTTATTGACTGAAGGAGGTCATTGGTTGGGATGGAACGAAAATATAACCGTTTACGATCTGGCAAAACCCTTTTACCCAACTGTGGAACTGAACCTCTTATTGAATGACACAAATTTATCGGATCGGCTGATTGTTGTGGAAGTAAAAGATAATGAGATAGTTTTTCAGTACGTTAGCGTTAATTTTAAAAGCATTCTAACGCCTGGCCGTTATGCTTTTTGGAAACGGATTGTAGATTATTCATTTACAACCTTTGATTTGAGCAAAATTGAAATCTCTGAAGATATATCTTTACAGATTCTCAATAAACCGGAAGTCGTTCAATATGTAAGGGTTTTTGTAGTAGAATCATACGAGAAAGGGATATTGATTATCAATGGGAAAGCTGAAAAAACTTTAGAGAAAGGGACGTACTGTTTTTGGAAGAATCCGGTTACTGTTTCAGTCGTCAAGACCGATATGAGGCAACGGCAGCTTGAAATATCTGGGCAAGAAATTCTTACCAAAGACAAGGCTGCTTTGCGCGTCAATTTCTTCGCGCGGTACAAAACAGTCGATATTGAAAAAGCACTGTGCGAAAATAAAGATTTTGAGAAGCAACTTTATGTCATTTTCCAATTGGCTATCCGCGAATTTGTTGGAATGAATACAATTGATGAATTATTGGAGAGAAAAGAGTCTGTATCAGAGAGCATCCTTCTGGCTATAAGGGCAAAAGTCGAGGATCTTGGTGTTGAAATCCTGGGTTGTGGTATCAGGGATATTATCCTTCCTGGTGAAATGAAAGAGATCATGAATCAGGTACTTATAGCCGAGAAGAAGGCTCAGGCCAATATTATCGCCCGCCGCGAGGAAACTGCTTCGACACGTAGTTTGTTGAATACTGCAAAGTTGATGGAAGAAAACGCCATGCTCTTCAAACTGAAAGAGATGGAATACGTTGAGCGTATTGCCGAAAAAGTAAACAACATTTCACTTTCAGGTGGAAGCTTGATCCTTGATCAATTAAAAACCATTTTTTCGGCATCGAATTAATATACAATAATATACTATGATACAGGTAATTACGGATGGGTGTAAAGTACCCATCAAAATGTGGCTGAACGATGTTGAGCCAACAGCCATTCAGCAGGCCCGAAATCTTGCCAACCTGCCGTTTGTGTTCAAACATATTGCACTGATGCCCGACTGCCATCAAGGGTATGGAATGCCAATAGGTGGGGTTTTGGCCACACAGGGAGTAATTGTCCCGAATGCAGTGGGTGTCGATATCGGTTGTGGGATGTGCGCAATAAAAACTTCATTGACAGAGATCAACATTGAGGAAATCAAGCAGGTCATGTCCTGTATCAGGGAATTTGTTCCGCTTGGATTCGACCATCATGACAAAGCACAGGACGAAAACCTGATGCCTTCGCTCGAACAGATGCCAGAAAATGGGGTTGTCAGGAGGCAATATACCGCTGCGAAAAAACAAATAGGAACATTGGGTGGCGGTAACCATTTTATCGAAATCCAAAAAGGTTCCGATGGCCATATCTGGGTGATGATCCATTCGGGTAGCCGGAACATTGGTTTGAAAGTTGCCGACCATTACAACAGGATTGCTTCCCAATTGAACGAAAGGTGGCATTCCTCAGTGACAAAAAAGATGGACCTTGCCTTTTTGCCTATCGAAACGCGTGAAGCCAAAGACTATTTTACCGAAATGCAGTATTGCGTTGATTTTGCTTTTGCCAACCGCAAACTGATGATGGAGAACATCAAATCGGCTTTCGGAAACGTGATGGGGGAAGGTTTTCTGGAGGTCGATTTTATCAATATTGCCCATAACTATGCAAGGTGGGAATCCCATTTTGGGTCGAATGTGATCGTTCACCGGAAAGGTGCGACGAGCGCAAGGGAAGGTGAGATTGGCATTATCCCCGGTTCTCAAGGGACTAAAAGCTATATTGTTCGCGGGAAAGGGAATCCTGAAAGTTTCCAAAGTTGCTCGCATGGTGCGGGTCGTTCGCTTGGGCGGAAACAGGCGCAGCGGGAGTTAAACCTCGAAGAAGAGATTTGCAACCTCAATGAGCAGGGGATACTCCACTCCATCCGCTTCCTCAAAGACCTCGACGAAGCCCCGGGAGCTTATAAAGATATTCAGGTTGTGATGGAAAACCAACGCGACCTTGTGGATATACTGGTCGAATTGAGTCCTTTGGCGGTAATCAAAGGGTAATTGTAATCTGTTGTATTTCTGCTTTAATCTGCGAAATCTACGGGAAAACTTTTTTCTCCCGCAGATCCCGCAGATTTTCGCAGAGGTTTTTTTATATTATTCTGAATTCCGATTTGGAATATTTGCAATTCGCGAATATAGATTCATTGAATTTTCACTATTCCTCATCAAGCCCATAAAATGGATTACTCAATGAGATCACTCATGATTTGGAAATGCTCAAATTAATTTCAGATTTCTTGCGAAAAAGATCTGCCATATTAATTGGCGGTAGCAGATAAGGTCCCAAAGGCGAAGACGCCGTAATTGAGGTCAGTGTATTTCTAAGATAGCCAATAAGTATGCTGACAGTGGAATAAAACATCAGATTACCTTGCTCGCTATCAGAAAGCAATTCGGCTTCAACCAAAGAAAAGACAGCCACCCCTTCAACAAAAAGCTGATAACCTGGCAAAGGTTTTTCGTTTTGGTTTACAGCGATTTTTGTAAATACTTGAACTGTCTTATCTTCATTTACCTGATGTGTAAAATCAATATCAATCTCATACGACCTAAAGATTTTTAGTGGTTCTTTGGGATTCTTTTTTGGCTGAATAAACTGATAATGAGACTGGAGCACTGCAAAACTCTCCAAATGGATTTCTGAATGTAAAGCTATCATGGCTAAATGGAATCAATGATTTATGCAACTTCCGATGTTAGGTCTTGTTCAAAGACCGGTAAGATCTCGGCAGAATCATAATTGGGAACACCAAATTTATGATAGACCCAAAATCCCTGTGCATCGGTGATTTTAGAAAAGTCTTTAACAGTTTCCTCGTAAGAACGTTGCATGTCAATGTCAAATTCAATGCCCAAAACATTTTGGAACTTAACCAAGGTAATCATATTCACTAATTTATCACCTCTAAAAAGCTGAGTAATATAGGATGCAGAAGTTCCAATTTTTTCTGCCAACTCTTTTCTGCTCCATCCAAATTCTTCACGTTTAGTTTCGATGATGGAAAGGAAACGGAACATCAACAGACTTGCCTGGTTTTCCAGTTTGTCCTGTTCTGTCATTTGACCAAACAGTTGGTCATAGTGGCTTTTTATTTCTTCGTTATTCTTCAATTTCGTAGTCATAGCTTGAAACTTTTTCGATCAATGTAATTTCTTTGTGCTTGTTTTTTTGATTTTTTTTGCTCTCCAATAATTCTGAAGTGATGATTACAATTGTCATGTCTTTAATTTTCACTTCTTTGCAGTAGATCCGGGCATTAATATTACCCTTGAACTTCATTGCTGTTACATGTTTACATCTATCGTTAATATCTTCTTTATCATACAAATCCGAATTTCTGAATCCTGAAAAAATAACCTGACAAATAAGGTCAAATTTCTTGATAAGATTCTTGCTCTTCAGAAATTCTAAAATTTCATTCCAATTTTCCGTATCGACAGCTATGTGCCGTTTGCCATCGTCTGCAGACCTTATGATTTTTGCAGTTCTTTTCACGACAAAATTAAGCTATTGGTTAATTAATAGCAAGTCCATAACAATTTATTATCGATTTTTAACAAAATTAATCTTTTTCTTAATGTTCCATTCCGATTAAAATTCATTTGTTTCATTAAACGGAATATCATCATCAGGGTCATGGTCGAACGGGCCAACACCAGGCGGGTTGAAAAGCCCCCAGCGGTCGGTGATGTAGTTCCACTTGTCGAACGAGGCGACCCAATCAATGAACAACAAC